>NZ_JANSFS010000001.1:0-282983 GCF_024742155.1 Mycoplasma zalophidermidis
CTCTTTGAAAAACAAAACAAGGAATAAAGTTCTTTAACTATTTAAAAATAAAACATAATTTAAAAGATGAAGATATTGTAGCTTTAAATTATGAAAGTGCTATGCAGTATTATAAAAGTTATATTAATGAATTGTATTGAAGTGCAAAATACAATGATTTTATTAGTATAAATCCAGTATTTAATGCAATTAATGACGATCAATATACGAGTGAAGAATTTAGGGAAAAATATATTACTAATGGTTTTGAGCAAGCGTATAGAGATATATTAGGCGATTTTGAATATAAAAGCGAAGTTAATATTGCTAACATTGAAATTAGTGAAGATAAGCAAGGTATTTATATCTATTTGAATCCAAAAACAAGTGAAGATATTTATAGATTACAGCAAAGATATTTTTTGAATGTTAAGTTTAGAGATGTTGATTCTAGTGCAAAAACTTTAATTAATTTAAATCTAAATCAAGAACTATTATTGAGTTTAGCTCGTGATAGTTTAGTTAGTGAATATACTAAAAAGTTAAATCAAAATATAAATAGAATTTTCACTAATGATATGGAGGAAATAAATAAATTAAACATTTCTTTGAGCTTTAATGTAGATACTAAAATTTTAAATATTGATGTTGAAGTTAAAGAGGAATATAAAGATAAGTACAGAATTGAACCTAATAACACTTTTATATTGCAAATTGAAGGTTTTACAGATGTAGAGTCAATAAATAGCAATGAAAACAATATTTTTGAAGGTCTGGTTGTGGATGATATTAATTTGTCAGGTTTAGATGATTATGATGAAATTAAAAGCTTTATTTTAGAGCAAATAGCTACCAAAATACCACATTTAAAATTAGGTACTGATTATGAAATTAAAAATTTAGATACAGTAATTAAACAGAGAATTAAACCACAGATAAATGTTTCGAATGTAAACTTACCTCGTAAGTCATCATTGGTTTTAGAGGCATTAAATGGTAGAAATGGCGTTTTTTATGTGGGTGTAATTAATACGACGAATAAAATTATTGATAATGATATAGATCTTAAAAACATTAAAATCGATGACTTGATAATTAACGAAAATAATATTGTTGGGTTAAAAACGAAGGTAATAGAATATATCACAGATGAATTAAATAAGTATGGTTTAAACCTTAATTATGACGTGAGAATAATAAATTACAATGAAGGTATTTGATATTTGTCAAAAGGGAAATCAGCAAAATTTGATTTTATAATTGAAGGTATTAATAAAAAAATTAGAAATACTACTACTGTAAATATTACAAATCAAGCAGAATTTGTTAATGATGAAAATGGAAATAAGATTCTTTATGATTTAAGTTTAGTTGTTAAATGAGTTTTTAAATATAGTGAAAATGATTTAGGCAATTTAAGAAATAAAATTATTAAAAATGTTTCTGATTTTCTATATCAGAAATATAAATTAGAATATAAAATAGACTATCAATTTAATTTCGAAGAAATAGATAAACTTGTAAGAAATATTACTTCCCAAAAAAATGTAGAATTAGAAGATATATTATTTATTTATCCAGTAGAAAATGTCTCGAAAAATAAAGGTAGTTTTTACATTAAAAATATTACTGGTTTAGATATCATTGATAATTTAGATAAGGTAAAACCTGTTGAACCTGTGCCTGTTAAAGATGCAGAAGAAATTAAAAGAGCAAAATCTAAACAAAATCTGCTTTTAACGATTTTAGTGCCATTAGGCGTGGGAATTGTTTTGATTGGTGGTATTATTGGCTGATTTATAAAGGTTAGATATCTAAATAAAAAAGTTAAATAATTTTATTTGGTTTATGTACATTATGTGTATAATATAGTTATCAAAACATATCTGAATCGCCAAGTGGAATCAGCCGCAGTTGAGACTTGGAAGTGGGATATGTTGTGAGTAGGCGAGACAAGAAAAAATTATATTTTTCGGTCATAACATTCATTGTTATGACGATTTTTTTATATTTTTTTATATATAATAAAAGAAAAGGGAGTGTTATGTTTTGGAAAGTTTGAGATAGAACTCGATATTCTACTAATAAAAAAATAGATACCTTATCACATGATGTTAATGGAAATAAAATTCAATCACATGGGGGAATTAGAGATAAAAGACCTTTAATTATTTTTTACAATGGTGAAGATGCGTATTTTCTTAATGCGCGAACAGAGAAAAAACATGGAAATATATATAAAGGCGAGATAAGAGTAAAATTTGATAATTATGATAAATACTCTCTTATCGATACATCATCAATACATGTAATGAAAAGTGATGAATTTTTTAGAATATATAAAAATAAACAATTTAATACGCTATATCAATTAAATAATGAAGATTCCAAAAAGTTAATTGATGGATTAAGTAATAGTTTGGAATCGGATCATTTAACTATACAGAGAATCAGCATTAACGATAAATACGAATCCGTTAGTGAGGTTTTATTTTCCACCAAAATTAAAAATGACCTACCTTTAAACAAAAGCTTTAATGAAAATTACTTAGTGCAAACAAACGAGGCCGTAGCTACTGTTTTACATTTAAGAGCTCTTATTAAACATTTAAAAGTTATGGATGATGAGGAATTAACGAATTATCGCAACGCTGAAAATGTAGATGAATACATGTATAAGAACTATAATGGTTATCGTAGTAAAAATGATTATATTAAAGTATTAAACCAAATATCTGAACCTGAAAATAAAGAAGAAGTTAAATCTAAATTGTCATTATAACGCCGTGTTAAAAACGGTGTTTTTTTATAATTTTATTATGCAATACGAAATTAACATTTTTGACAATTTAAGTAATTTAAGAAGTTTATATGCAGCGAAAGCAGACGAATTAAATCGTCTAGAATACGAGTTTAGAACTAAGACTAGATTTATTACACATAAACATTTTAGAATCGCCAGAAGGCTTAAAAAACGCTGAATTACATTAGGTGGTGAGTTTGAGTTAAATATTACAATGTATGAGTTTAGTGATAAAGGTGTGATGAAAAGAGAATTATATTATCACGATAAAATTTTAAAAAACTTAGCCATTTGTAAATATGATTTTGAGCTGGTGAAAGCTTGCATATTAGCAGACCTTAATAATACAAAATTACCAACTGAAGTAGTGGCAAAACAACCATCGAAACAACATCTGTTTTATCTTAAAAAACGCTTTAAAATTGACGAACAAATTAGGGCAAAAAATAAACTAGAAATTAGTAAAAATGAAGCTATTTTAGCAGGTCAAAAAAACAGCAAAATTCATTTAGAAATTGATGATTTATTTATCAATTTTCAAGGCCGTAAATATGGCGAAAAATTAAGGTGTCGTGAAGCTATTATTCATAGTAATTTTATAGGTGGAAATAGGTCTAATAAAAGGAAGAAAAATAGGTCAGCTATTTGCTTATTTTTCTTAAAAAAACTTAGTGCTAAAAGCGATCAAAATAATGATTTAAACTACTTTTCAAATCGATTAAATGATTATATTGAAAAGTTAAATTTAAACAAAAATAGCATAATTTTTAAGGGCGATGGAGCCAGATGAATGAAGTCTATTTCACAAAAAATAGGGGTCAAATATGTGCTTGATTATTTTCATTTAGTTAAAAAAATTAATGAAACTTTTGGATTTAATCACTTCGCTTCGAAGGAGAATAAGAAAGTTTTTACGAACTGATATAGTGCAAAATATCGACTAAGATGGGTCGAACTATTTCGCAAAATTTTTAGCAAAAACGATAAGCTTGGTTATGAAGCATATGTTAATTTTAGAGATAATTTTATCTTCGAAGCTCGACAAAAACAGATAAATAATAAATGTCTTTTAGCTGCTAAAAGACTATTTTACTTCATCGAAAATCATAAAGACCAGATATGAAATGATGAGAATAAGATATGCCTGATTGCTAGTTATACCGAGCATTTTGTCTTCAATTATTTTAAAAAACACATTAAAAAAATGAGCTCAACTTTTGGTTTGAGCTCCATTAAAACAAAAATAATATATAAAAACCTGAAAAAAGGTGTTGGCACAATATTTTTATAAATTTTGATTATTTTTTATTAGTGGTACAGGTTTGTGAAATTAATAATTTAGATTTTACTATAACATAGTTATAGTAAGAAATAAATAAAATAATTTTTGTAGTAGTTATGGAGCAGTTTTTAAAAAGTGGTACAAACTTGTACCACAAAAACTGAAAAACTCTATTATTACAAAGTAATAATAGCAAGGTATAAAATGGTGCTTCGGTTAGAAGCTTTGTACCATTTGTTGCCTTGCCTTAAAAGGCGTACGCGCGCGTGCAAAAGAAAATTTTATTTTTTTGCACCAGTTTTTAAAACGCAAAAATCTTAAAAATTTCTGAAAAAAATTAGGTATAATGGTATTAATCAAAAATTAACTAGTTAGGTTTTCAGCTAACACACTAATTTTTTACCGATCCGATTTTTTCAAAAAAGTTAATTAATGTTAAATACAAATAAAAACATCTTCGCTTAAAAAGATGTTTTTATTTGTAACTAAACAGTCCCTTTTATTTTTTTACTTTTAAAATGTGAAATAACAACTAGCATAAATTGTGAGAAGTAAATCAAGAATGATATTGTTTGTCACATCATTGCAGATAATATATTCGAATCTAAGTCGCCTCTATTAATAGCTAGAGTTACTCAGTATAATAATCAGAAGAAGTTAACGCATACCATGCAAATTAACATTGGAACTGACATACCATCAAATTTTCTGTTTTCAAATGATCTAATTACACTTGGTAAAAAGCTAAATGTTGTCAACATTGGAAATATCGTAACGGCAACAACCATTAGTTTTGGATTCATGTGTCTATCTTGGATTATTCCGAATAATGATAAGACAGTTGATGCGATAGCAATCGCCATTGAAATAACTAACACTAATCAAGCATGTTTTCTTCTCGACTTGTCTGGAGAGTATAAATATAAAAAGAATAAAGTTAGTGAGAATATATATGATGCAGCCATATTAGAATATGCTGTGGCTAACATTTTTGGGTTCGTTACATCTCAAGAACCTAAAATCATTCACCCGACAATTCCTGAAAAGAATAATCAGAATGAGTAATATTTAACCTCTGGACTAGTTTTCTTAGTTTTAATTAAGTGAATTAATTGAGGAAGCCCAATAAGGACGGTAAAAATTAGCGATGTCATGCCAAACAGCCATGTGAATCAGGCTGAAATTGGTTTTGCACTAGTCAGGTTTAAAAACCCTAAAACTGTGTTTTGATCCATTAATAAAATCCTTCTTTCTTTATAATAAAATTATTGATATATTTGTGTATTTTGTCCGTATTTTTGTAGAACATAGCGTGACCGGAGTCGTTTAGTTCATACGTGTTAATATTATATAGATTTATATATTTTTCTGCCCTAGAAAAATCGAAATAATGGTCATTTCTACTGATAATTGCAATAAAATTTGATTTTTTATTATAAAAATTCTCGTAAATCTTCTTAATTTTGCTAGTTTCAAATATTTCGTTAGCTAAAACAGTAAATCTTTTTTTTCGTTCAATATAGAATTCAGGAGGTGTTTGGAGGATTTTTTGTTTAACAGATTCGGTTTTAATCCATGTATCATCATACTTAGAAAATAGGTTTAATTGTGATTCATAAAGTTCTTTAGGAGTAGAGGGAAGCATTCATTTAGATCTGATTTTTATTGACTCTCGAGACTCATCTCTAGGCATTAATGGTGTTACACCAAAAACTAATTTTATATTTTCATTAAAAGTTGCGTTATAAAGACCGGCCGCTGTTCCTAATGAATGGGCGACAACGTAAATGTGTTTATTTTTCAATGTTTTTTCAATAAATTCTTGTACTATTTCGCAATAGTACTCCATAGTTGGTGTTTCTATGTTATTAGTTGATTGACCACATCCGGGCATATCGGGAGCAATAATTGAGTACATTCTGTTTTTAATTTTAAAAAGAGATAAAGCACGCTGTGCTTCATCTCCAAAACCATGAAGAAATAAAACAACTATGTTGGTTAATTCTTCATCAACTAAATAAGAAATTGTTTCATTATCTAGTTCAATAAATTTTCTAATCATTATTTATCCTAAGATTAGTTTTATAACTTCGTCTGGAGTTATGGTGCCAAAGTACTCTTGAAATTCAATTTCGTTAAAGACTTTTCTTATTGCTTCTTCTTTTAGCGGTAAATTATTGAATTTTGGTTCAATCTCATGAATATCTTTTTTACTCAAGAAATCACCTTCGAATCTTAATTCTTTAATGATTCCTTTTTCGATATTTCCTTTAATGGTTACAATACCGCCTTTAAATTTGTTACCGCTTCTAAAGGTAAAAGTAGCAGCTTTGTTAAAAATTCAGTCTTCTGAACTTACTTTTTCATACATTTCATCTAATTGTTTTTGGTATTTATCATAAGGGATATCCATTAAAATACCTCCAGAATTTTTAACAAAATAATCAATTAACTTAGTTATGAAAGTTTCAACATCCATTTTTTCTTGTAGTTCATCATAAACATTTGTGACACGCGCTCGAACTGATTGAATACCTTTTGACTCGTATTTGATTCTAGCTGGGTTTAGAGCATTTGAAAGTTTAGTCAAATCTACATTGTAAAGTATTGTTCCGTGGCTCACAATTCTATTTTTACTTAAATATTGGGCGTTTCCACTTATTTTGCAACCATTAACATGAACATCATTTCTACCGTGGAATTCAGCATTTAAACCGAGCGATTTCAAAAAGTCAATAATTGGTGCTAAAAAACGTTCGTAGCCACCTTGATTATTGTAATCAGTAATAAAGCTAAAGTTGATATTACCCATATCGTGGTAAACAGCGCCACCACCCGATTTACGACGTGCTAATTTAATGTTATTGTCAATAACATATTGTCTATTAATTTCTTCGTGTGCATTTTGGTTATTTCCGATTATTATCGCATTATCGTGTTGATAAAGTATTAATACATCTCCAGTTACATCAGGATCGTTAAGAATAATATTTTCTAAAGGCAATGTGATGTAAGGACTAGTTTCTTTAATTCTATAAATTTTCATTTTTCCTCTTTTCTATAAGTAAATTTTACCACCTATTTTTTAATGTTTTGTGCTGATAATTAAGTATTTAAGAAAAAAACAAGCATTTGAAACGCTTGTTTTTTAAGCAATTATTTTTTTATTGTATCTTTTTTTATAGAAATTCGATTTCTTGAAGAAATGAATTGCAACAGCTTGGAGTATTGACCAAGCACTAGTTAAGAATCAATAAATTTGAACACCAGCAGTGAAGATTAAGGTAATGAATACAAACACAACCATCATTATTCATTGCATTTTATCGCTTTTTTTCATCGCAGCTCGTTGTTCGATGCTTAAATGTTTTGTTTTTCTTTTGTTTAACAACCTTGGAACAAACATTGACATAAATTGTGTCCCGGCAGTTAGTATTAATAATATTAGATATAGATATTCACCTGCGAACAGTCTCTTATATGAAACTGCAGCAAAGTCAAAACCTAGAAATTGTGTTGATTTTAGCTCGGGCACTGACTGAATTACACGTCACATAGCAATAAAAATAGGGAATGAAATAACCATAGATAATATTGCATCCATTGGGCTTACGCCATTTTTCTTGTACAATTCTGATATTTCTTGTTGTTGTCTCATTTTCATTTCTTTATTGCCTTTGAATTCGGCATATTTTGCATCAATTTTAGCTTTACGTACACGTAATTCTTCTTGAATTGATTGTGACATTGTTGCTTTTCATGTAATTGCTAAAACTATTAAACGTGTGATAATAACTGCAATTAAAAGCACTAGGAATGTACTTCACCCATGAGCGTCAGGCAATGGGGTTCTAACAGAGAATGTTAGTCAGGCTATTGGCCAGATTACAAATGAAAAGAAAGGACCATAGCTTAAAGTCGATTTAAATGAGTAGAAAGAAATTTGTGGTTCAGCTGCAGCATATGGAATTGTGTTTTTAACTGCATACGAAGGTGCGCCAATCACAGATTCAGGCGTACTCAAACTAGAAATTTTCTTTTGACCATTTTCATCATAAAGTTGTACACCGAATTTATCAATTAATGGTAATTTGGTGTTTGTGTGTTTTAGTAATGTAGCATCTAAATATGAGTCCATTACTTTATGGTATCTTGTAAGAGCCACATATTCTTTTTTAGTTAGAGTGGTCTTTTTGCCATCAATAATAGATTGCATAAATTCAGCATATGTTTTGCCATTAAACGCATCATCATAGTATTTGTTGTTTACAAAAGTATTACGGTATAAGAATTCCAAAACATCACGTCCATATTTTTGGAATGGAAGGTTTTGGTATCCTTCTTGGTCATTATATACGGTAAATAACGAAGCTTTCTTAACTACTAGTTTTTTATTTTCGGGGTGGTATATTGCTAAAGATTTATTATTAATTAGATATAATCCATCTTCTTGTTTTTCACCAATGATTGCCTTTAAAGAAAAATCGGTATCTAAATATTTAAAGCTTGTTCAATTTTTGTAAATAGATTGATAATTTTTAGCGGTACTGTTGATGTATAGATATCTATTTGGTGTCTCACCGGTAACAATAGGCGTTTCATTTAAATTTTCATCAACATATCTGATTGATGAAGAAAATTCCCCATTTTCACCATATTTACCGCCATCTTGTACTGCTTGTTTTCTTAGTGATTCGATAACATCGCTGTAGTTTTTGTAAGCCAAGTGGTAGTTAGACTCTGGAGAATAAGTGATTTCATAGTATTCTCCGGTTTTCATATTGTTGGTGTCATTTTTTGCGGTTTTTTTGATAAAAGTCGAAACTGTTGGTGATATTTTAGCTTGTGAATCATAAAATTCAGTACCAGCACCTGTATAATTTGAACTTTTAATAACCATAGTTTGAATGCAACCTGTTAAGGTTAATGCAAACAACAATACGTATAAGATGATTTTAATTACAAGTCAAACTTTCTTTCAGACTGCTTTCTTTTTGCTTGGTCCTTGATTGTTATTCTTGCCTTTGAAGAAATCAAAGTTATTTGATCTATCTCTCATGATTTATTTTTTTAAATAACCTTTCGGTTGTTTCTAATTTTGTTTGATATTTTTGGTTTAAAAATTCTTTACGTAAGATAACAACAAAGTGATACTTTCAATCATATAATCCCAAAGAATGAATTACTGATTTTAATTGACGCTTATAGAAGTTTCTATATACTGCATTGCAGAATTTCTTAGGAATAGTAATTCCCACTTTAAAGTCATTGGCTGGTTGATAGTAAATTATTAAATATTTGTTAATAATTTGCTTTTTACCTTTGATGACATTGTCAAATTCTCAACTCTTTTGTAATCTAAATTCTTTTTTCATTTTAAAACCTAAATAGATAAATTAGTTATTGTCCGATACAGTTAATCTAGCTCTACCTTTAGCTCTTCTAGCGGCTAAAACTTTACGTCCGTTAGCTGTAGCCATTCTTGCGCGAAAACCATGTGTTTTAACGTGTTTTCTTTTGTTTGGTTGGTATGTTCTTAAACTCATTGTAACCTCCTGTGTGTTTAAATGTTCTATCATATATAAATATATATTAATAAAACGCTTTTCTATTATATACAACTGAACAAAAAAAAATAGAAAAAAACTACTTGACAGATAATATGCACTGCTAATTTATTGTTTATCCACAATTTATTAACAATAATATTAGGTTATTTATTAAGTGAAATAAAAGCTGTTTTTTTAACGAAAACACACGATTTACAATTGAAATAGGTGTTTCAAATAAAGAGTAAAACATATATGAATAAAGTATTTTTAATATGGAATTAATAGTGAGTAATATTTGCCATTTAATTAGTGGTATAATTAGACAATTAATACTTAAATTAGGAGTTAACATGTTGAACATAAAGTATATTCAAGAAAATAAGATGAAAGTACGTGAAGCATTGCAAAAGCGTAATTTTAATATTGAAATTTATGACGAACTAATAGTATTGTTAGATAAACGCGGTAAGTTAATGCACCAATCTCAATCTAAAAAAGCAGAATTGAGTAAATTTAGTAAAGAATTTGCTGAAGCTAAAAATGATAAAAATAAATTAGATGAATTGAGGAAAGAAGCTGCGAAAATTAAAGCAGAACAAAACAAACTTGAGGCAAAAGCTAACGAAATCGACCAAAAAACAAACGAATTATTGTGAACAATACCCAATATTTGTTTAGATGAGGTCCCTTTTGGAGAAACTGACAAACAAAATATTGTTTTGGCTACGCACGATAAATTAGGTAGAGGTTTGGTAGCTAAAGCAAAACCACATTATGAGATTGCTAAAGACTTGGACATTATTGATTTTGAACGTGGCGTAAAACTTTCTGGTACCAGATTTGTTGTTTACAAAGGATTAGGAGCAAGATTAACGAGAGCAATTCAAAACTTTTTACTTGACCTTCACACCTCTGATGGTTATACTGAATTCTCAACCCCTGTAATTACTAAGCCTAATATACTTTTTGGAACTGGGCAGTTACCTAAATTTAAAGAAGATTTATTCTCGGTAGATGGTAATGATTGATATTTAATACCAACAGCAGAGGTTACATTAACAAACTTATTGAATAATGAAATAGTCGATTTATCAGTACCTCATCGTTATACGGCGTTTACTGAATGTTTTAGATCTGAAGCGGGCAGTGGCGGTAAAGACACTAAGGGGATAATAAGATTGCACCAATTTAAAAAAGTTGAATTGGTTAAAATCACAAATGGTAAAGATGCTATTGCAGAATTTGATCAAATGCTTTTGCAAGCAAAAAAAGTACTTGAATTGTTAGAATTACCATATAGAGAGTTATTATTATGTACTGGTGACACAGGTTTTTCATCTAGAAAAACTATTGATTTGGAAGTTTGACTACCTTCAGAAATTCAATTCAGAGAAATTTCATCAGTTTCATATATGGGTGAATTTCAAGCAAGAAGAGCAATGATAAGATACAAAGATGAAAACGGCACAAATCAATATGCACACACTATGAACGGTTCTGGTTTAGCTATTGATAGACTTGTAGCTTCTATTTTAGAAAATTATCAAAACGCAGACGGAACTATAACAGTCCCTAAAAAACTTGTTCCATATATGGGGACGGAAATTATCAAATAATGATTTAAAAAACATAATCGGGCGATTATGTTTTTTTGCATTATTATTTCTCTTGACTTTTAATTACATCATAGTCGAAATCAGTAGGAACATTTCTTCCGAAATATTCAACTTCAACGGAAACCATTTTTTTAGTGTCGCTTGCTTCAATAACTTTACCACTTTGACCTTTAAATGGCCCATCAATGATTTCTACAATTTCGCCGACAGAAAATTTTGTTTCAAGCTTTCCTTCGTAGAAATCTTTCAACATTTTTTCTTCGGATTTAAAACATTTTCTTATTTCACGGCTTGTTACTGGTGTTGGTTTTGCCCCTTTACCAGATGAACCGATTAAACCTGTTACATACTGTGTGTTACGGATAACAAATCAAGCTTTATCACTCATATACATATTAATAAAAATATAACCACTGTACATGTTGATCATTTTGACTGTATAAGGTTCTCCGTTAAGTTTCTTTTCCGCCTCTTTGGCTGTAAGGCTAGGTTTTTTGAAGATTTTAAATGCACCATCTTCTGTAGCTTCGTTGTTGAAACAGTCGTCGACTTGTTCACTAATTATTCTATTTCTTAATGATTCAACAACCAAATCCTCTTTACCAGATACTGTGCTGATCATGTATCATAAAAATTTTTTTTCTTCCATATTTTCTCCTACTGTGTATTTAATTTAATCCTAATTTAGTTCAAATTAGAGTGATTAATGTTGCAAAAAGCACCACAACTGTCGTGAATAATAAAGTAAAAATTACTACCTTTAAAAATGATGTTCAGTTTGTCTTTTGGCTAGGTCATCTAACTCGTTTCATTTCTTTAACAAAACGTCTAACCCTGTACTTTTTAACTTTTTTTGTTTTGTTCTCAGGCATTATTTTTCCTCTTTATGTAATGTGTGTGTTTTACATTTTGGACAATGTTTTTTGATTTCTATTCTTGCCGGGTTCCCAGACCCTTTCTTTGTTGAATAGTTCATTGAACGACATTCCGAACAACTTAAGGTAATTTTTACTTTTTTCATATTTATAATTATAATTTATTCTCCTTATTTAACGGTAAATAAAAAAGTGCCTCGCACTAACTACTATTTTACACCATCTATGTAGCAATTAAAAGATTTTTTAATATGATGCAAATAGTCATTTTTTTTATTTCCGGTCATAAACATAATTTTATTTTTATCATTTTCTAATTTACACATATTTCTATATATTTCGTCAAATTTCAGTTTATTATTAATAAATAATTTTATATCGTATTGGTATATAAAATTATCAAAATTCAATTCTGCATAATCGTCTTTAAGATTAAATAATTCTTCAACAGGTATTGGAGAAATATTTATTTTTCTTTTATTTCTTAGCCAGTAATTTATTTTTGTTAAGCAAAAAAATTTACTAGAAGAAATCAAAAAAGTTTTGAATGATGCTCCTTTATCTGTTCTAAAATTCTTAATAATTAATGGTATTTTTAGTAAAAATTCATTATAGATATCTTCATAAGAAAGCGGGATATCGAATTTTCTGCTAAGAATTGATTTAAATGTAATTATCAATTCTTGTTTGTATAAGCAATCAATTAAATATACTTGTTTTTTAAAACTAAGTGATGATAAAAAACTACCAACTTCACTTTGATTTAGTTGGTTGAATTTTGAAATTAAATTCATAGGCTACTCCTTGGTTATTTGATTTATTAATAAACCTGCAGCAACTGAAACATTTAAAGATTGCACCGTTCCCTTTTGTGGAATATAGATAATAACATCAGACTCATTTAAAACTGGTTGTGATACACCCGAGCCTTCATTTCCTATAACAAGAATAGTTGGTTTGTTGTATTCGACTTTATCGAAGTGTTGAGCATTTTCGCTTAATGCTGATGAGTAAACTCAGTATCCTGCTTTTTTAAGTCTTTTCAAGGCAGCAACAAGATTGTTGACTTTTACGACCTTAACACCAACAAAACCACCAGAGCTTACCTTTAATACAGTGGAAGTAATTCCTGCTGATCTGTCTTTGGACAATATAATGTGTTTAATACCTAAAGCGTTAGCAGTTCTTAAAATAGCTCCCAAATTATGGGGGTCTTGAATTTTATCTAATACCAAAACGTTATTTGGTTTTTCTTTTTCGATTATTGCAAGATCATAAATAGGGAAATCTTTTAAAACCGCAATAATTCCTTGGTGATTTTCTCTTGTAATTTGGTCAAAAAACTTATTATCTTCAACGACCACTTTTACAGTTGTTTGGGTTTTTATTTTTTGAGCAAGATTTTCGTTGTTAACATAAATAACCATAATGGGCAATTTAGCGTTTATTGCATCGTTTACAGAATTTCTTCCTCACAATATTAATTTTTCCATATTATGTCCTTTAATTATTATTAATTTTTCCGTTTTAGTTTGTGTTAATAATGTCCTGTTTTCATTAATTTTTCTCTACAAATATCAGCATTTAAATAGTCTTTTTTCTCTACAAATGAACGCCATTCGTCAAAAAGTTTTATTGATTCCAGATAGTTTTTGTAATTAGTTAATGTTGGGTGCAAAATGTTTAAAACAGTGATTATTGTTTGCGCAACTTCATAAGATTTATATTTATTATATTTTTTGATTTCTTCATTTAATAACATATTATATTTTGCGAAATCATAATTAGCTAATGCTTCAAAAATTTTAATTGATTCTTCAGATGCAGATGACTGGCCAAAATTATTGCCGTGATTTAAAAAGATTTGAAAAATCACTTTAATATATTTTGATTCAACTGATTTAAGATTCTTAAATAATTCTTCCGTGATATTTATTGGCGCACTAAATTTAGCGGTTAAAATCATTAATTTATAAATTTCAACTCCATATTTATTAAAAAATTCTTCAGGAGAAATAACGTTTCCAAGTGATTTTGACATTTTTACACCTTCGAGATTAATTTGTCCCGTTCTCAATCATTCACTTGCCAAGTGTTTATTATGCAATGCAAAATGTTGTATATTTTCATTTTCATGGTGGGGAAATGTTAAATCCATTCCGCCACTATGAATATCAACTCCTTGAGAAGAAAAATGTTTATCTATTAGGGCACAACATTCAGTATGTCAGCCCGGTCTACCTTGTCCAAATGGAGAATCGTATTTTATACCTACTTTTGTATTTTTTCAAAGGGCAAAATCGGCAGGGAATTTTTTATTGATGTTTTGTTCCTCAAAAGCCATTTTTTCAATTTTTTGTCCCGAAACACTACCATAAGAATCAGCATTTTTTTTAACATCGAATCAAACATTCCCTTCTGAATCAGAATATGCATTACCAGTATCAATCAGTCTTTGAATATATTTTGTAATTACGTCCATATTATCAGTAACTTTTTCAACACATGTAATAGTGTCAACATTTAACATTTTTAATAAATCGAAATAAACTGCGGTATATTTTTCCGAAATTTCTTTCTCTGTTTTATTTGATTCAATAGCTTTGTTAATGATTTTGTCATCGATGTCAGTTATGTTATGAACTAAACAAAAATCTTTTTTTAAAAAACGCATTGCTTTTAAAATTAGGTCAAATGTGACTATTGCTCTTAAGTTTCCGATATGAGGGTTGTTATAAACTGTCGGTCCACAAATATATAATTTAATCATGATATTAATTATACATATTTAAATTTGTATTTGATATATATGTTATGTTGAATCTAGGAAAAAAATTTTTTATTTTGTAAAAAAATAAATCACAATTATTAATTTTAAGAAAATTGATTGCTAATTCACACATTTTACAATGGAATAGGTAAAATTACTGAAATAAAAAATAATGTAAAGTAACTCCTTTGTATTTGTAGCGATGCATTAAAAATCATTAAAAAATGACTAATTTTTTACCTTATTACTAAATTATATATAGAGATTAAGTATAAAAAATAGTATTATTGATATATGCAAAAATATGATGAAAATAGTATTCAACAATTAAAAGGTTTAGAAGCGGTGCGTAAACGTCCTGGTATGTACATTGGAAGTACTGACGTTAATGGATTACACCACTTAGTTTGAGAGATAGTTGATAACTCAATCGATGAGGCGTTGGCTGGTGCAGCCAATGTAATTTCAGTTATTTTAACCAAATCAGGTTCTGTAATAGTAAAAGATAATGGTCGTGGGGTACCGGTCGGTAAAACCCAAACGGGAAAAACTGCAGTTGAAAGAGTATTTACTGAACTACACACTGGTGGTAAATTTGATGAAAGCGCTTATAAGACATCTGGGGGTCTACATGGTGTTGGTGCTTCTGTAGTAAATGCATTGAGTACAAAGTTAATAGCCACAGTTCATAAAGACGGCGGAATTTATGAAACTGTTTTTGAAAATGGCGGTGAAATAACACAAAAAACTAAACTAATTGGTAAAACAAAAGAAAATGGAACAATAGTTGAATTTTGACCTAATTATGAAGTATTTAAACGCTCAAAATTGAGTTACGAAAAAATATCTGAAAGATTAAGAGAAAGTAGTTTTTTAATTGCTGGTTTAAAAATTATTTTAATTGATGAGATAAGAGATCAAAGAGACGAATTTCAGTACGAGAATGGTATAAGTGCGTTTGTAGAGTTCATGAACGACTCTAAAAACGCAATTGGAGATGTTTTTACATTCCGAGAAACTAAACGAGATATTGAGGTTGAGTGTGGTTTTCAATATACTGATAGTTATAATGAAACAATTCTGTCTTTTGTTAACAATGTTAAAACTAAAGACGGTGGAACGCATGAATCGGGATTGAAATCAGCATTAACTAAAACATTCAATGAGATAGCAATGGATGAAAAAATGATCAAAGGTAAAAATACTTTTGATGGAGATGATATTCGCGAAGGTCTAACAATTATAATCAGTGTTAAGATACCTGAAAAATATCTTGAATTTGTGAGTCAAACCAAAGATAAACTTGGAACCCCTGAAGCTAAAAGTGTTGTCGAAGAAGTCGCCCTTAAGCATCTTAAAATTTGATCGGTAGAAAATAAACCATTAGTTAAAAAAATATTAGACAAAATTAAAAAAGCTGCCGAAGCTCGAGCTAGTGCACGTAAAGCAAGAGCCGAAGCTCGTTCAACCAAAAATGCTTTAAAAGAAAAACAAATTTTAAGCGGTAAATTAACACCCGCCCAATCAAGAAATGCATCCGAAAAAGAATTATTTTTAGTTGAGGGCGATTCTGCTGGAGGTACCGCTAAAAAAGGTCGTGATCGCAAGTTTCAGGCAATCTTGCCTTTAAGAGGTAAAGTTCTAAACACTGAAAAAGCTAGACTTTATGAAATATTAAAAAATGAAGAAATTGCAACAATTATAAATACTATTGGGGCCGGTGTT
The DNA here is from genome assembly GCF_024742155.1 of Mycoplasma zalophidermidis. Taxonomy (NCBI): domain Bacteria; kingdom Bacillati; phylum Mycoplasmatota; class Mollicutes; order Mycoplasmatales; family Mycoplasmataceae; genus Mycoplasma; species Mycoplasma zalophidermidis. The sequence goes on from NZ_JANSFS010000001.1 coordinate 16,603, forward strand.
GGTGATGATTTTGACATTAAAAAAGCTCAGTATGGCAAAGTAGTAATTATGACTGACGCCGACACAGATGGGGCGCACATACAAATATTACTTTTAACATTTTTCTTCAGACATATGAGAGAACTTGTAGATGCTGGTATGGTTTATATCGCATTGCCACCTCTATTTAAAGTTACGAGTACTAGAGGTAAAAAAGAAATTATTTATGCTTGAGACGAATTAGAACTAAAAGATATTCTGCAACAACCGAACTTTAAAAATGCCGAAATACAGCGTTATAAAGGTCTTGGTGAAATGAATGCAGACCAGATTTGAGAGACAACAATGAATCCCGAAACTAGAACTTTGATTCAAGTAAAAATTAATGACGTTACTTTAGCTGAAAGACGTGTTTCAACATTAATGGGTGACAATGCTGAACCAAGAAAAGAATGAATTAACGCAAACGTAGAATTTAGTCTTGAAGACGACTATGAAATTTAGGAGGCCTAATGACATCAAAAAATAAACTTAAAATCGACCAAATTGTCGAAAAAATTGTTGCTGAAAATATTGATTCAATTATGGCGGATCGTTTTAGTCGTTATTCAAAATATATAATTCAACAAAGAGCGCTACCTGATGTTAGAGATGGTTTGAAACCAGTTCAACGTAGAATTCTTTATTCAATGAGTGAATTAGGTTTATTTTCCAATAAACCATTCAAAAAATCAGCGAGAGTTGTTGGTGATGTTATTGGTAAATACCACCCGCATGGTGATAGTTCAATTTATGAAGCAATGGTTAGAATGGCACAAGATTGAAAAATTGGCCACACGTTAATTGAAATGCACGGTAATGTTGGTAGTATTGATGATGACCCAGCAGCCGCGATGCGTTACACAGAAGTTAGATTGGCTAAAATCAGCGAATACATCTTAGGAGATTTGAAAAAAAACACTGTTAAATTTGCCCCTAACTTTGACGATAGTGAAAAAGAACCAATTGTTTTACCATCTATAATTCCTAATTTATTATTAAACGGAGCAAGAGGTATTGCTTCTGGTTTTGCTACTGATATGCCACCACACAATTTAAATGAAATTATAGACGCCGCAATTGCAAAAATTAAAAATCCTGAAATTTCATTAAAACAATTAATGAAATATATTCAAGGCCCTGACTTCCCAACCGGTGGAATTGTATACGGGAATCAAGGAATTTACGAAGCATTTGAGCTTGGTAGAGGTCGTATCACTCTTGTATCAAGATATAAAGTTTATGAAGACAAGAAAAATAAATATATTGAAATTACCGAAATACCTTATGGCGTGATTAAATCAAAATTAGTCAGAGACATAGATTTACTAATAACTAACGAAAATATTAGTGGGCTATTAGAAGTAAAAGATATGTCTGACAGAGATGGTATCAGTATTTTAATAACTCTTGATTTGAATGCTAATGAAGAAACAATTTTAAATTTTTTACTTCAAAAAACTGAAATGCAAGTTTACTACAATATAAATAATGTTGCTATCGTTAATAATTCACCTAGATTATGTGGTTTACAACAACTTTTGAATGAATATGTTGGCCATGTTAAAGATGTGAAAACTAAAACTTTACAATTCGATCTTGCTAAATATAAAACTAGATTAGAACTTGTAGAAGGTTTTATTAAAGTTTCTGAAATTACTGACAAAGTTATTGAAGTAATTAGAAAAAGCGAAAATGGTAAACAAGGTGTTATTGATAATTTAGTAAGTGTTTTTGATTTTACTATTAATCAAGCAACGGCAATTGCAGAGTTAAGATTATATAGATTGTCAAAAACTGATAAAGAAGCATTTCTGGCAGAAAAATTAGAATTAGAAGAATTAATTAAGCGTTGCGAGTTACTTTTGAGTGATTCTGGTCAATTTAATGATTGAATCATTGAGGTTCTTAAGGAAATTAAAAAAGAATTCGGCATACCTAGAAAAACGACTATAAACCAAGAAGAAATTAAAATTAAATATGATGAAGCTGACCTAGTTGTGAGCGAAGATGTAATTTTAAGCATCACCAAACATGGTTATATCAAGAGATTCTCTACAAGAGTAAATGAAGCGAATGACTGAACAACATTTAGCATTAAAGAAGAAGACAGAATTCAATTTTATGGCAAGGTTAATACAACAGACAGTATATTAACTTTTACCAATCTTGGTAATTATGCGTTAGTTCCGGTTTATAAAATTCAAGAAAGCAAGTGAAAAGAGTTTGGCTCGCATCTATCTGAATTTGTTGAATTACAATCGGGTGAAGAATTGGTTTCAGTTATTAATGTAAAAGACTTTGAAACTCTTAACTATGTTTGTTTATTTACAAAAGAAGGTCAAGGGAAAAGAGTTTTATTAAAGGATTTTTATGTTTCAAGAAACAATAAAACATTTACCGCAATGAAATTGCGTGCTGGAGATCAACTAGTTGGAGCAAAATTATCAAATGGTTACAAAGATATTTTAATTATTACAGAACGTGGTTTGGCTTCTCTTTACACCGAAAATGATGTACAAATTTATGGAACCAAAGCGAACGGTACTAAATCTTGTTTCTTACCACCTATTGATAGTATTGTGGCATTTTGTCCAGTAGAATCTGATGATGTGGTCACATTACTGGCCAACGATAAATTCGTCAAAAGAATAAAGGTGAATGGTATAACCAAAATAAGTAAAAAACATTTAGGTAAGCCACTATTCAATCAATTTAAAACAAAACCATACCTGGTAACTGATGCTATGTCAACAAATTTATCTGATGAAATTTTTGTTAAAAACAGTAATAATGAATTAACTTTGGAAAAAGTTTCAGAGTATCCTATAACCACAATTAAAGAAGGCTTTTCAAAAATTAAAGTTGAAGATGTTGCTAATTTATCATTTAAATCAAATGACGAGACATCTGACGAAATTCAAAATATTGAAAAATCCTACGAAAAATCGACTGACAAAGAAGAAAAAATTATCGATAATGCCCAAAAACAAGTTGATAATTTATTGGATATGGATGTTGAAGCAATTTTAAAAAAATACTCAATTAAGTAAATAAAAAAATTAACATTTGCGAAATGAGATGTTAATCCAAATGAAATATCAAATGCACGTAAACTCGCTTGATATTTTTCCCCACTTCGCATCTAACCCCACACATAGAAAGCCGCCTTTAGCGAATATTACAAATTTGCTATAATTTCATATAATAAACACATTAAAATTGAAGGCTATTATTATGAAAAAATACACTAGTTTTATTTTAGATAAAAATGAAAAAATTTTGGATTTTGTTGGGCAGATTTCCAATGAAATGTATGAATACATTAATGAACATAATGAGTCAAAATTTATTCTTTTTTATAAATATTTAACTCATTCAGATTTAGCTACTTTTGGTAAAGCAACACACCCCAATTCACATCATAAAAATTTGTTATATTATATAACGCTTGAAGATATGTTGAAAATTGAAAAAAGCACGAATAAACCATTTCAAACCGCTCATCAAAGTTGTATTGGATTAAAAGGGGATTTATATTCTTTGGTTGGGTTGCCACAACCTAGAAATGTTTTACCATACTTAATTAATGATTATATGAATGTTTTTATTGTTAATGAAAATATGCAATACTTTAGTAGTAAGTATACTAAACAAATTTTTGATAAGTTAGATAAAAAGATTTCATCTAGGTCAAAGAGTTGAGATTTTAATAGTTTGGATGTCAATCTTACCGAGGGAAAGTTTACTCCATTAAATATTCATATTGCTGTACATGGTTTAGGAATGGAATCTGATACGGATTTTCACAAGATAAGACATCATTTATTTAAAGGAGATACTGTTCTTCTTTTGTTTGAAATTAAAAAACAAGAAAAAAACATGTTTATATTTTTTGAAAAGAATCCAATTTTTTTCTCAATAATTGGCGAAAATAATAGTGCTTATGCAAAATATCAAGAACGGATTAGAAAAAAATTAATTAATAGAATAACAAATAAAACAAATGCTATTGATGATTCAAAATTACAAGAGGATATAACGAGGCAAGAGCAGACAGCTTGGAGAAAAATGCTAGCAAATGAAATAATGGGTTATACTCAAGAAGATAGACAAATTTTTTGTCCAATAACTTATATTACGGCAGATTACGATAAACTTGGTTCTCTATTTATTGCGTCTCACATTAAAGGGTTTAGCGACCCTAATACGACTAGTGAAGAAAAATACGATATTAATAATGGTCTTTTGATTTCAGCAAACGTGGACGCTTTGTTTGATAAACATCTAATTACAATAAATCAAGAAAAAAAATTAGTTTTTTCGTTCTTGTTAAAAGATAATGAATTATTAAAGTCACGGTTACTATTAACGTCTCCAATTTTTGAACCAATTCTAAATGAAAAAAGAATGAAATATTTAAAGTATCATGAATCTATTTTTGAAAATAAAGAAAGGGAAAGAAAAAAAAGCCTTCAATAGTCCTTTTGCATCAAAAAAATTACAGATTTAATTTTTATTACGAGTTAAGAAACAAAAAAGCTTTTTCCCCGTTATCAAAAAAAGCTTTTTTTGATTTGTGCATATATGATTTAAATGTAAAATTTAATTCTGTTTAATCGCTTATGTAAAAGCGGTTTTTTTAAATTTTTTTAACAAGTTCTCGATACGTTTTAGAGAGCAGTTTAAAAATCTCTTCTGAAACTAATAGGTTCTTTTCAAGCAATTCTTTTTCTCTCGTATTAGAGTTTCTTAATTTGTTGATTACATTGTATAAGCTAATTGCAAATTTTCTACTGTGTTTGACAGCGCGATAAAACTTTTTAGTCAAATCATCCCCCCGTAAATTAAATAATGTCTTTTGCAAAATATTTGGTAATCCGTCAATTGTTCTCCTTTCAAACATTCACTTTTAAAAATCTTATCTTCAATGATAAACATCAAATCTCCGGAAGAATTCATAACGAAATTTGCTACGCCATCATCCATGTAAAATCTTTTATTTTCATCGGTAATCGGAACATAGTAGTTATTCATATATTGAACACAACCTGCCGAGTATTTTCTTTTAATAGGCGAAAAAACTTTGTGTTCATTATTCTTCTTGTTAATTTTTTTAAACAAATTCGTCTTGTTGTTTATATGTTTATTAAACCGGTGATTATATGCTTGTATTATTTCTTTTGAGTGCAAATTTATGGCTTCGATAGTCAAATAATTTTTGTTTTTAAGATATTCAATAAGCCATAATTGAATTGTACCGTTTGTTCTTTCTACATTGGGTTTGAACTTACCATAACTCTTAGATTCCAATTTTATATTTTTAGATTTTAGTCATTGCGCCATAGGGGTATTGTTTTCTTGCTTTGCAAAAAATGTTGTTCTTCTATCGGTTTTTAATCCTATAGGATAGCCATAACGGGCAAAAAGTTGTTCAAGTAGTTTCATATATCCTAACGTTGTTTCTTATTTTTTGCATGCAAAGATAGAATCTTTTTTGTTCCTGCATCAACTGCTAGATAAATATGAAAGTCATATAAATTTTTAATTCATGCCTCATCACAAACATCTAGTTCAACTATTTCACCAAACTCATATTTCTGTTCATTGATAGCTCTTCCCAATTGCACATTCTCATTAATTTTCATTAATTGCTGAATTAATAAAAACTCAGAATTATCTTTTTCATTGACTTTATTTCTTAAAATAGCTGCAATCCTTCTTTTAGTTCTTGCGGTTTGCGTTGGTTTCGTTAACCCTAACGATGAACAACGTTTGACAAAATATGGATAAGTTATTTGTTTTTTAATAGCAGTTGGTAATATTTCGTCATAAAATCTTCTTATATTTTTTTAATAGCAGAATATGAAATTTTCATGGTAATAGCTTTTTTCAAAGATCAGTTTGCGTTTTTTGAATAATTGTGTAACGTAATTAATCTATTTTAAGTTTCGTTTTGTAATCTTTTTTTGACTCTGTTCCACTTATATATCTATTGATCTTCATAATTTTCATATCATTTAAACAACAATTAAAATATTATCAAAAATGTTATTTTTATTTTTTTACACAAAGTGGTCTTTTTTGTTTCTTACTTCAGAAAAAAAACATATATAGATTTACTTTTTAAGTATACGCAGGTATAATACTTAATATACGCAGGTATAATAATTAAGGAGTATTAAACATGACAATAAAATTAGCAACAGTTTTTAGCGGGATTGGAGCAATTGAACAAGCTTTTAAAAGATTAAATATTAATCACAAAATTTTGTTTGCATGCGACAATGGTAATATTAACATAGATATTAATTTTAATGAAGAATTGAACAAAATAAAGTTAATGAAAGATTCAAAATTAAAAAGAGAATATGTGAATAATATATATAAGAGCTTGTCCAGAAAAACTAATTATGTTGAACAATCTTATTTAGATAACTATAAAGTGGAAAATAATAATTTCTTTTACGATGTAAATTTGCTAGATGGTGATGACTTTAATAATAATGTAGATTTATTTGTGGGCGGTAGTCCTTGTCAAAGTTTTTCAATTGTTGGACAAAGAGGTGGATTTGAAGATACTAGAGGAACATTATTTTATCAGTACGTAAGATTAGTAAAAGAAATACAACCTAAAGTTTTTATATATGAAAACGTATATGGCGTGTTAAACCACGATAAAGGAAGAACCTGGAAAATTATGCAAAATGTTTTTGAAGAACTTGGGTACCATTACAAATGACAAATATTGGATGCCAGAAATTTTGGCATACCGCAAGGAAGAAGAAGACTATTTGTTGTCGGATTTAAGGATGAAACAGCATATAATAAATTTGAATTTCCGAAACCTATAGAATTAAATTTTAAAATGCAAGATTTTTTACTTGATAATTGTGCAGAAGGCAATTTCATTTATGATAAACAGGGCAATATAAAATTATTAGCAGGTGGCCAAGAAGTAACTAAATTTTTATCTCAAAAGCTAGTTGATTATGTAATGAGTCCTGGAACAAAAAAGTTTATGCATAAAAATGATACAAAGATAGATTTACCTATTGCGAGAGCGATTTTAAGTACTCAAGGAAATACTCATAGAGCAAGTGTAAATAATTATGTAACTACTAATGGTAAAATCAGAGCTCTAGAACCAAGAGAATCTTTAAGATTAATGGGTTTTCCAGATTCATTTAAAATAACAGTTTCTAGAGCTCAATCATATAAACAAAGTGGAAACTCAATTGTAGTTGATGTTTTAATGGCACTTTTAAAAGAAATTATTAAAGCGGAGGATTTCTAATATGGAAAGAATTAAACCGGAAAAATTAAAGTTTAGAACAGTTAGTTTATTTTCTGGCATTGGCGGGTTTGATTTAGGATTTTCATACGCTGGATTTAATTTGATTTGAGCAAATGACTTTGATAAATATGCGTGCCAAACATATAAGGAAAATGTTAGCAAAAATATAGTATGTGGAGATATTAGAGAAGAAAAAGAAAATATACCTGAACATGATGTTCTTATTGGTGGATTCCCTTGTCAACCATTTAGTACTTTAGGAAAATTACAAGGATTTAATGATAAAGAGGGTAGGGGAACATTATTCTTTGAGATTAAGGAAATAATAAAAAAACATAAAACTAAGGTCGTGGTTTTAGAAAATGTTAAAAATATAATGAATCACGATAATGGCAAAACATTTAAAAGAATATTACACGAATTAGAATCTCTTGGATATGTTTGTTTTCATCATATTTTTAATAGTGCTAATTATGGCATACCCCAAAGAAGAAATAGATGCTATATTGTCGCATTATTAGGAGAGTATTTAAACACCCCAGAATTTGAATTTCCAAAGCCAATCCCTCTAACAATTACAACTCAAGATTTATTGGATAACGATGTACCTAGTAAATATTTTTTAACTAAAAAAATATACCCTACAATTATGGGCAAAGGAACTAAAAATTATATTGTGACCCCCACATACGATTTACCAATATCAAAAACATTAACTGCAACAATGGCCAAAATGCATAGAGCAAGCCAAGATAATTACGTTACAGACCAAATAAACTATGAAAAGTATTGTGATGAAACAAGAGTAAACATTAGAAAACTAACCCCTAACGAATGTAGAAAATTACAAGGATTCCCGTCAGATTGAAATCAAGTTGTGTCTAATTGTCAAGCATATAAACAATTTGGAAATGCTGTGACTGTCAATGTGAGTTATGCTCTAGCCCGTGAGTTATTTGCTTATATTGATAAAAACAAGAAAGAAAATTGACAATAAATTTATAATAAGAGCGAGATCAAAAAAACTCGCTCCCAAAAATGAAATACGAAGTGCAACACAAACGTGCTTGGTATTTTTATTATATATTTTTAAAATTTATCTTCAAAAAATATCATTTAGGGTTAAAAAATAATTTGGTTTTCACAAAATTCCAAAATAAATCCTCAATGTTTGGGGTGGGGGGTTAAAAGTCCCTATGGTAGGAGTTGTGGGTGAGGTTTAACCTCGATAAAAAGATAAATTTTAAATAAACATTTGAGAAAAATAATGGTGAAAAAAATTTTAAGTCAGAAAATTGTTGATTTAGATTGAATTAAAATTGAAAAACCGAAACTATTTTTTCAACAGTTTCATTTGTATTTTTTTATAATGAAAACACATTATTTTTTTATATATTTTCGTAAATTCTTCATATTCAAAATTAGCACTAAATCTAAACATATATTTATGGTGATGTCTAATTTTTGATTTTTTGTCGGCCTCGTCATGTTCATAAATGTTGTAAAAACTGTAATTTTTTTTAATTTCCCTTGATATTGACGAAGCGCTTCTTTTTAATTCTCTTGCTATGAATCTCATGGACATGTGATTTTCAAATGATTTTTGAATAAAAAATCTTTCCTCTTTTGAAATATGTTTATATTTTTCGACTGTATAATAAATATAGGTCCCTTCAGTACTTGTGGGCCTTTTTTTATATTAAAAAGTTCAAGTGAGCAATTAACATTTAAAGGATGTTAATTTTTATTTTTGTTCTTAACGACTGGATAATCTAACATTTAAAAATGTCTTTCTTAACTATTGATTTTTGTTCTATTTACTAATTTTACTGAAAAACGAGTAAATTAGTAAAAATACTGAGAAGCATTTTGTTTATAAATCAAATATTTTAAGGTAAAATTAGGTTAATATGTGGGCTTTTTATTCATTAGCGAGTTTTTACGTAATACTTACAAATATTCTTTGATTTGTGTTCAAATTTCGTTTAATTCCAAAAACTAGATACGATATTAGTTATATTAACTACAATAAACTAAAAGCCAAATCTTACTTATTAGGTAAAATTAAACTACCCACAAAGGTTTTTCAATTATTTCGTCAAAACATTCATAAGATTTTAAAGTTTTTATTTATTTCTCTTTGCTGTTTGGTTCTTTTGCTTATAGGATATATTGCAGCAGAGTTTGCTCTTTATTTTAAATTTAAGCTCAAATTTTATTGATTTGAATTAGAATTAATTTTAATATCTCTTCCTATTTTCCTATTGATTTATATTCTTTGAATTCTAATTTCCTCAATACATAAAGGATTTACGGTTAAAAAACAGATTGATATTTGAAATAATCAAAATAAAAATATTGAAATTGAATGAAATAAAAAAATAGACCTTGATGATTATGAGCGTTTTAAAAACATTATACTTAATGAAACATTCACTTTAGGTTTTTCAACTGTAACAAATCATATAGAGAATTTTGTAAAAAAAATACACTAAAGAAACAAAATCTTTCTATAACAATGGAAATTTAGATTCCGATGAGTTGATTTATTTTTTGCTTTTCGACTATGATAAAACTAAAATAAATAGTTCGTATTACACTTATGAGTACTATATTCAATTAATAGATGAAATATCAATGTTAAACATTAAACAGATATAATTTTTTTGTAATTTGTTTAAACTTTCGGTATATTTTTTGTGGTTTATTAATCGATTGAATAGAATTCTCCAGTTTTGTCAATTAACCCTTATAATTTAAATGTATTCAATATGGCCACAATATTATCGAAATAAACAGATTTTTAAATAAAATTTAACACTATGGCAATAATTATTGTTTTTTGTTTTGTTTAATGAAATTGATCAGAATATTTAAACAAGGGGGTGATATGAACACTTTTTTAATTGTTGCAATTGTTTACATAGCAATAAGTTTAACAATATCGTTAGTTTTGGAAGTTTACTTAATTCCTAAGAAAAATAAGTATCTTGAGCATATTAAAAATCATAAACTTCAATCTAAAACATATTTACTTTCGAAAGTAAAAATTCCAGAATATGTATTTAATCGATTTAATAAAGACATAAAAAATGCTTTTATTTTAGGCTATATATTGATTGTTTATTACACCTTATTTAATTTAAGTTATATTATTATTCAAATAGTTGTTATTATTACCCAAAAAGTTAACGTCATTGACGAACAGTCAATCTTATTAATACTTCCATTTTTAGCATCAATACTTGGTATAAAAGGGAAGTTACATTATTCAAAAATAATATTCGAATAAAATCGCAAATTAAACAATGAAATAAAGAAAATAAAGATATGTTGGTTGACCAGACAATACAAGAACCCGAGAATTATTCAGAATTTAAAAACATTGTTTTAAGTCTAGATTTTGACATTAAATTAACTTGAAATCGTAATTTAGAAAAAGTTTTCGCAAAAACGAAATTATCAAAAGTTAAAAATTTGTTCAATAAGAATGGTCAATTAGATAAAGATGAATTTATTTATTTTCTACTTTTGGATTATCCGGAAATCCAAATTAATAATGTCACTTATGACCCACAATGTTACGTAAATTTAATTAAGGATATTGTTAACAATGAGATTCAATAGTGAAATCGCTAATGTCGTTTCCGGACTTTTTTCCTTTATTTTAGGTATTGCCTTTTTCATAATTTATATTACAGTATTTTCATATCCTTGAAGAGAAATTATTCTTAAAAAAGGTGTTTCTCAAGTATTTGTAAAAAACAAAGTAAAGGTTAACGAAACATTTTTTGATCTTTATTTTAAAAAACAAAATTTAATTTTAAGATTTTTTATATCATTCCTTATTATTTTTTCTGTTGCTTTTATTGTTGATATTGCATTTTTAACCCAAATACAATGAGGCTATAATGGTTTTTACTATAGATTGATTTCCTTAATGGTGCCCGAATTAGGCGTTTTAACGGCCTTTGTTCTCTTAATAATAATTACAATGCTTACGATTAAAATGTTAAAAATTGGCAAAGAAATCAAAGAATGGAAAGCAAAAAATCAAGACAATAATTTCACTCTATTTGAAAATATTATTACAGCCCCAAACAATCAAATTTACAATGAATTTAACGACCACGAACATCTTATGTTTATTATTACTGTTGCACCTAAGGGGAAATTCAAATATCAAGAAGCTAGTGTTGTTAAATTTCTCTATCGGAATTGAAAAAAGAAAATTTTAAAATTTAATAATCAAAAGTTAATCGATGAGTTTTATTATTTATTAATATTTAATTATGAAGAGATTCCGCTTAACGAAGCATTTTATAAACTTAATGATTATGCATTCATATTTCAGAATAAAGATTCGTTGCTAAATGAAAAAAATTAACATTTGCGAAATGTTAATTTTTTATTAAGTTTTTAATTTGAATTATTCATCAGTTTTGATTTTTGCTAGAATTTTTTCAATTTTCATAGCGTCATCGATAACGTGGTCTAGTTCAAAGTGTATTTCAGGAACTTTTCTTCAATTTAAATTTTTTGATAGTGATTTTCTAATGAAACCTGAAGCGTTTCTGATTGCTTCAATTCCATCATCTGATTTTTCACTGAATGTGACAAAAACCTTTGCGTGTGAAGAATCTGCAGAAAGTTCGCAGTCTATAACGGTCGGATTAATAATGTTTGTGTTTGTTAATTCTGTCGTAACAATTTGTGCGATCATTGTTTTTAACTGACTTTCTTTTCTTAATGTATTAATGCTTTTATTCATAATTCTTCCTTTCAAGGAGCAAGTTTTTATCTCCTATTATAATTATAAATCTTATTTTACCTATATTTTAAAAATACAAGAGTATATATAAATTTTCATTCATTTGATTTTTGCGAAATATATTGAATATGTGTAAAAAAAGAAAAATAAGGCAATACCTTATTCTTCGTATTTTTCTGGGTGTTTTTTCATCATTAATGCAACAAATTCTTTTTTAGGCATTTTGCCATATTCAATCATTAAGTTTTTGCATTCTTCTAGCTCATCTAAAGCTCATTTTAAGCCTTCAAAACCAGTAACTTTTGATGCTCCAGGTTTTTTTCAATTTTTATAATTATTGAAGAAAGTTTCAACATCTTTTAAAAATGGTTCTGGCAACTGTTCAATAGAAGTGATTGAGTCTAATCTGTAATCATCTGCGTGAACCGCAATTAACTTAGTGTCAGTTTCTCCAGAGTCTATCATTTTCATTGCTCCAATAATACGCGCGTTTAATAGTACGCCAGGAACGAATTTTTCTTGAGAATAAAGTAAAACGTCTAATTCATCTCCATCTCAGTCTAAAGCGTTTGGAATAAATCCGTAGTTTGCTGGATAGACAAAATCTCCTCTTAATATTCTATCCACGTGTATTTGACCATCAGCACGGTCATATTCATATTTAATATTTGATCCTTTTTGAATCTCAATTTTAATTTCTACTATATTATTTGACATATCTTAATTATAAGCATAAAACGCTGTTTGCATTTTTATTTCATAAATTAGCTTCAATTAATAAAAAAAATTTAAATTTAATTATAGAAATAATTTCTTTTTTTATAATATCAATATCAAAATCAACAAATGTTGAAATAATGAAGGGAAATAAATTTATGAAAAAAGCTTTTAACGAAAAAGGTGTTGTATACACCGGACAAATTGACGCTGAATTTGACGTAATCGTAGTAGGTGCTGGTCCTGGGGGATATTTAGCGGCCGAAGAATTAGGTAAATCTGGCAAAAAAGTTTTAATTATTGAAAAAGAATTCTGAGGTGGTGTTTGCTTGAACATTGGATGTATTCCAACTAAAGCAATGCTAGCTTCAGTTCATGTTCTTGAAACATTAAAAAATGCTGCAAGTTATGGAGTTGTTGCAAACTTAGAAGACATCAAAGTTGATAGTCAAGCCACTTGAAAGAAAATGCATGAAAGAAAAGCTGCTGTAGTTAAACAAATTTCAGGCGGGGTAAAAATGCTTATGAAAGGTTCAAAAGCTGCTATCGAAGAAGGTGAGGCTGAATGACTTGGTTCGCACGTTGTTAAGGTAAATGGTAAAGTTTATAAAGGACAAAGCATTATTATGGCAATGGGTAGCCACGCTCGTAGATTGAAACAATTAAATGGTTTCGAACAAGGATATAAAGATTTTAAATTGTTATCATCTCGTGAAGCGATTAACTATGACAAAGAACTACCTGAAACAATTACCATCGTTGGTGGTGGTGTTATTGGGGTTGAATTTGCACAAGTATTTGCTGCTGCAGGTTCGAAAGTTACAATTATTCAAAACACCGACTCATTACTAACGGGTATGGACAAAGATGTTATTAAAGAAATTACTAAACATCTAGTTGCAGCCGGAATTGAAATCATTTATGGTGCATCAACAAATGGTTTAAACGACAAAAAAGAACTAATGTACGAAATGAATGGTGAACAAAGAACCATTTTAAGTGATGTTTACTTGATTGCTGTTGGACGTATTCCAGCAACTGAAAACCTTGAAAATACAGGTGTTGAATTAGGAGCAAGAAAAGAAATTCTTGTTGATGAATTTATGCGTACTAATGTTGAAAATGTTTATGCTATTGGTGATATTACAGCACAAAATATGTTGGCACACGTTGCTTACCAACACGCTTTAACAGCAGTTGCACATATTATGGGTCACGATGTTAAATATGAATTGACCAAACCAGTTCCAGGATGTATTTATACACACCCTGAAATTTCGATAGTCGGTATTACTGAAGAAAAAGCTAAAGAGCTAGGATATGATGCTTTTTCATCAAAATACTCATTTGGATACTTGGGAAAATCAATCGCAACAAAAGATACTGCAGGTTTCTGTAAAATTGTTGTTGATCGTGCTACAGGATACATTTTAGGAGCATCGATTATTGGGGCGAATGCAACTGATTATATCACTGAAATCGGGATGGCAATGCAACATAAATTGACTGTGTCAGATGTTACATTTACAACTCATCCACACCCAACATTTAATGAAATTGTTTGAGAAGCTGCACGTAATGCACATCTAAAACTAGAATTAGAAAAAGCAAAACACTAAAAAAATCATGTTGAAAAAAGCTGTATATCAGCTTTTTTTGCACTTTAAACAGCTTCATTTGTATTATTATTCTGATTATCAACTATAATTCATATACTATTGTTAAGGAGAAAAGAATGGAAAAAGAATTACTAAAACAAAAAACGTCAATTGGTAAATTAATGTACGAAACAATTAATAAAGAAATTAATGAGGACATGATAGAAACGTGTCAAAATTATCAAGGTAGTATACCTGAATGACACAAATTAAAAAAATATTCCAAAAACAAGTCCGAAGAAAACTTACTTGCTGAAAAAATTTATTTTAACTTGTTAACTAAAACTGTTGGAAGTTTCAATCACGGAAAAGCTGCAGAATTTTCATCACAGAGAAAAAACCTGAATAAAAAGAATAAGTCATTTTCTATACTAACAAGTATTTCATCTGTAATATTTGTGTTATTTACCTTGGTTTTAATAGCATTCATTTTGCTAGTTTTTGTTGATAATCCATTGAAAACGATATTTGTGAAGTACACAAATATCGCATATCCAACATTAGGCGGGTTGTGTGGTTTGGGGTTGATTTTTATATTGGTCGGCGTTTCATTGAAACAAAAAGCAAATAAATCATTAGTATACTTAAACAATGAAATTTACATTTCTATCTATGATCATTTCACAAATATTAAATTTGACAATGAGTCTATTAAAAAAACTATATTAGATGGTACATTTAATGTTAAATATATTTCAACAAAAGCTTCTAAAAAGATTTTGAATAGATTTAGTTATCCAGATATTTCGCACGATAAAACATTGCAAGACGTCGGTTTTTGTTATGAATATAAAGTTAATGGTTACACAATGGAACTTCAAGACGTTGATGTCTTAGATAAAACTTCAACATATTCGGCATTAGACAAACAAAAATTAACTAATGACTCTCGTCAAATCTTGAAACCTAAAATTTCTGATGAGATTCAATGGTTAAAATATATTACATTTGATTTTGGAGCACACCTTTCAACGGCAACAGTTAGAATGCCCGATTTTGTAATATTTAACTACTTTAACGAAATTGCTAACACGAACAAACGTAATTTTAAAGATCGAAAATTTCAAGACAACGACTTCGATTTAACTTTCAAGTTGAAGACAATGGATGTTCCGTCTCATACCGTAAGTCTATTGGGAAAATCTTTAAATGCATTAAGAAACAATGTTTTGTTTGGTGAACATTACAGTATCGAAAGTTCGTCTATTTGATCTATTCAAAATAAAATGTATGCAATTTTGTCATACCCAGATAAAAAAATACCGGTTCAACACGCATTAGATTTCAATAAGGCTGTACCTTTATATAACGCTCAAACCAATAAAACAACATTGGAATTTGAGGAAACTAAATTAACAGACATTCAAGAAATAAATATTAACTTGTTCCAATTATTGTGCGCTGCATACGATTTATCTATCTTTGGAGCAAACATGTCTGAATACTTACTAAAAACTGTTGATCCATTAATTGAATTTATAGATTTATATAAATCTAAAACTATGTAGCAAAAGGCTACATTTTTATTAAAACAAGAAAGAGCGCTTAATTTAAACAATATTTGTTCCAATATTATTTTTAAATACTATTATTTATGGAAATCTTTACACATTTTTTAAAAATTTTTTTACTCTATATTTATACCTAATTTTACGAAAAAGACGTTAGACAAGGAGATAAAGGAAAATGACTCATAATATAAGTATATAGAAAAACAATTTCACAAAATTTGAGATATTTAACGTATTTTTTTTGTGTATAAGTACTGTTTTTTTACCAAAAAGTAGGATTTTATTGTTTTTTTACCATAAAAAACCATTTTTTTAATTTTCACATTTAAAAATATATTTTTTTTACCAAAAAGTTATTTATATATAATATAAACGTATGAAATATACAAATCTATGAAAGGATACGCATATGAAATTTAAATTCATCGAAGAGGGCAAAGTAATGAATTGCCCAGATGCAATGATTCGTCACTTAGACATCAATGGTGATCTAATTGATAAATCATACAAACCAACAGCGTCAAAAGAACTGCTAAGAGACATGTATAAAAACATGATCCGCTCACGTTCATGAGACAACTATGCACTAACACTACAAAAAACCGGACGTTTAGGAACATTTGCTCCTATGCTAGGGGAAGAAGCTTTCTTAACAGCTTTAGGTTTTGTTATGAAAAAAGATGACTGATTCATTCCTCACTACCGTGTGTTAGCTACATTACTAGCACGTGGAGAATCATTAGAATCAGTTTACCTATACTGAAGAGGTTCAGAATTAGGTTCTAAATTCAAATCAAACATCGTTCCAATGCAAGTTATCATTGGTTCACAAATTTCTCAAGCAGCTGGTGTTGCTAAAGCTCTTAAGGTTGCTGGAAAAGGACAAGTTGCTTTCACAACTATCGGTAATGGTGGTACAAATGAGGGTGAATTCCACGAAGGATTAAACTGAGCATCACTATTCAATTTACCAGTTGTATTTGTAATCTCAAACAACAGATGAGCTATTTCTGTTCCTGAACATAATAGCTACAAAGTTAAAACACTTTCACAAAGAGCTATGAGTTACGGATTACCAGGACTACGTGTTGATGGTAACGACTTGTTGGCTGCTCACGAAGTTCTAGCAGAAGCTGCAGAATGAGCAAGAGAAGGACACGGTCCAGTTCTAATTGAAATGGTTACATGACGTCAAGGACAACACACTACAAGTGATGATCCACGTGTATACCGTACAAGAGAAGAAGAAATTGAACACGAAAAATGAGAACCATTCCACCGTATTGAAAAATACTTATTTGACAATGGAATTGTTACTGAAAAAGAAAAAGAAACCTGAACTGAAGAAGCAACTGAAGCTGCTAAACTTGCATACGATAAATCTACTGAAATTATTGCCACAGAAGGCTACGACGACATATTCAAATACACCTACGAAACTCTACCTGAAGAACTAGTTGAACAACAAGAATCATTCAGAAGATTTATTAAATAGGATTCACATTCAAGGAGATAATATTATGGAAAAAATTCAAGTAAATAACATCGCAGCCATCACTAATGCATTAGACATTATGATGGAGAGAGATAAATCAGTTATCGTTTATGGTGAAGACGCAGGGTTCGAAGGTGGTGTATTCCGTGCAACGCAAGGACTACAAAAGAAATATGGTGTAGATAGATGTTTTGACGCTCCAATTGCGGAATCGGCAATCGTTGGTTCAGCAATAGGTTCAGCCGTTGCAGGTCTAAGACCAGTAGCAGAAATTCAATTTTCAGGATTCGTGTTTTATGGGTTGGGTCAATTATTTGGTAATGCAGCACGTTTAAGAAACCGTTCACGTGGTAAATTATCAGTACCAATGGTGTTAAGAATGCCTTGTGGTGGAGGAGTTAGAGCTCTAGAACACCACTCAGAATCAATCGAAGCATTGTTCTGCCACATTCCAGGACTTAAAGTAGTTATGCCAGCTACACCTTACGACTCAAAAGGTTTATTAATTTCAGCTATTGAAGATAATGACCCAGTTGTATTCTTGGAACACAAACACGACTACCGTGCATTTAAACAAGAAATTCCTGCTGGATACTATACAGTACCAATTGGTAAAGCAGATGTTAAAGCTGAAGGTGATGATTTAACAATTGTTACTTACGGTCACATGGTTCACGAAACGTTCGCAGCTATTAAACAATTAGCAGCTGAAGGAAAAGATTACTCAATCGAAGTAGTTGACTTAAGAACCTTAAAACCTTTAGACACTGAAACTGTTGTCAACTCAGTTAAGAAAACAGGACGTCTATTAGCTATTTCAGAATCTGTACAATCAGGTTCAATTACAGCTGAAGTTATCGCTCGTGTTAACGAAAAAGCATTTGACGACTTGAAAGTTGCCCCAGTTCGTCTAAACGGACCGGATGTTACTATGCCTCTACCTGCATTAGAAGGTTTATTCATGGTAAACAAAGACAAAATTGCTACAGTTATTAAAGAAATTCTAAAATAATTTAACAATAATGAAAAAACCCACACGGGTTTTTTTCTTTAAAATTTTTATGTTTATAAAAATAAAAAAACGGTTTCCCGTTTTAAATGAATGGATGCTTATTATGCCTCAACAATAGCGTTTTGCAAGTTAACAAATTTGTCTAAACGTGATGATTTTCTAGAACCTTTGTTTGGGTGGAAAACACCTTTTTGTACTGCAGTAGCAATAATTGAGTGTGCATTATTTACAAGTTCACTTGCGTTTTCAGCTTTTGCTAAAACAGCTTCTCTTGCAGCTCTAATTGCTTTACGCACTCTTGTTTTCATCGCTGCATTTTTTACTCTGTTTTGTTCAGATTTAGCGATGTGTTTAACTTTTGATTTAATATTTGCCATATAAGCCTCCTCTTTTTTCGTGTTTAGTTCTATCTAACGAACTGAAAAAATCCTAATTATTATATTATAAAATCTTGATAATCAAAAATTTTATTAATATTCATTATTTTATAAAGAAAACAAGAGGGGGGACCTCTTGTTTCGCATTATTTATTATAAGTACTATGATGAAATGGAAGAAACAAAAATAGTACAAAATGATACTTAGTGTTAGGTTGAATTATTATTATATTAAGGCGTAAGCGAACCGCTTTTATTAATAATACACAAAGACCTAACCGTTATAAGAAAAAAACATAAACTTAAAACAATGTTTAATAAAAGGAGCAATGCGAGACTCAAAAGAATTAATTTTGACTGGAATACGGCGCCCGTTAAATGACCCAATTCTAAGCTTGTGCGCCGATACACTTAACGTTCAGTCATTAACGGTGTTTTGATAATTATTTTCATATTATGTTACAACTTTTTTATTCGCCACAAAATATTTTTTAATGAAAAAAAATGGAAGATTATTTTTTGACTTTTTGTTCATGCACTATACTTTTACAAAAGCACTAAAAAGTAGGTAAATATCTGAATTAAACAAATTAAAAAAGTTGAATAAAATTTAATGAGTAAAAATGAAAAACTTCGTATTGTGATATAATGTTAACATCAAGTCAAATAATATTGAGTTGCGCCCGCAACTCTTTGTTGTTTTTAAGGAGAAAAATTTGAATTGAGATTTAAAACTAAAAGAAGTATTTGGTGATGATATTTTATCAGCCAAAGAAACATCTAGTGATGGATTTATTTTGCTGGAAGTTACTGTAAAGTACACAGATATGCAAAAAGTTAATGAACTAAGTTGCAAAATAAATGAGTGATTTGATAATGAAAACATCGATCGTTTTGACGGCCTCGAAGTTCATTCGCCTGGTATTAACTTGAGTTATGAAGTTAATGAATTAAATAATCATATTGGTGAAAATTTATTAATAAAACTTCATAAAACTGAAAACAAAGTAAATGAATATATCTGTACATTATTACAGTTTAATGATGCAGATATTATTATTAAGTGAAATCAAAAAGGAAATATAAGAAAAATTAAAGTGGATAAATCAAACATTTTAAGTGTTGAAAAATTCATTAAATTTTAGGAGTTATTATGTCAAAAACAGAAAAAGTTAGTATGTCACACAGCTTTTACGAAATTGTAAAATCTTTTGAAGAAAATCAAAAACTAAACTTGAGTGATATTGTCAATGTATTCAGTGAAGAAACAACAAAGATTTTATCTAAAATCGACCCCGAAGTAGAAGTTGAATATATTTTAAACGAAGAAAATCAAACATTAACACCAGTAATCAAATCAATGATTGTAATTAGCGATGAGGAAGCTCAAGGGTATATAAATTCAAGTATGACCCCTGGTAGAGAAAGCGATGTGTTGTTAATGCACATCACATACATTTCACTTTCTGATGCAAAAGCAATTGATAAATCTCTTGAAGAAGGAGATACTGTTGAACGTGTATTGGATCTTGAACGTTTATCTGAAGCGGTAAAAAATACAAAATACCCTAATTTGTTAAAAACCATTCACTCGTCAATTAAACAAGGAATGTCATCGCTTAGAAAACAAAAAGTTTTCGAAACATTCAAAGATAAAATTGGCGAAAGAGTTAGAATTCAATTTAATGCCAGAAACGCTGATGGTTCATGAAATGTTCAGATTACAGATGAACACGATGCGCCAACAACAGCTTATCTCCCATCAAACCATATAAGTTCAAGAAGAGAAATTAAAGCTGGTCAATATGCCTTTGCAACAATTTTGAGTGTGGAAGAAGAAGCGAAATTAAGTCAAGTGCAAGTTTCGATGGATTCTAAGGAAAATGTTGAAGAATTGTTAAAACGTTCGATCCCAGAAATAAATGAAGGTATTATCGAAATTGTAGAAACCGTACGTCAACCGGGTGAAAGAACTAAGGTTGCATTTAAAGCTAGCTTGTTGGCCCCTGCTGATTTTGATGTTTTCGGTTCAATTATTGGTCCAAATGGGCAAAGAATTACAGCTATTAATCAAGAAATTGGCGAAAAAATTGATGTCATTCTATATGATGAAGATCCTAAGAAATTCATCAGAAATGCAATGTCGCCAGCAAGAATTATCGATGTTGTTGAAAAAACAGGAGAAGGCCAAAATCCTTCGCGCAACGTTTACTGAGTAATAGTTGCTAAGGATGGGCTTACACCAGCTATTGGTCGTAGAGGGATTAATGTATCGTTAGCTTCAAACTTAACAAAATGTAATTTAGATGTCATTTCTGAAAAAGATGCTTTAGAACAAGGAATTAAATTTGACTATTCTAATGCAGAGGAAATAAAAAGAAGTCCAATTCGTAGAAATGCAAGAAACAACAAAAAAGCATTTGGCTTTGATGTTGACCTTGACAAAATTAAAGTTAGTGCCGATTCATTTGATACCGACGTGCTAAATTTTCAAGAACAAGAATTTGCTGACATTGATACATCAAGTTTTGACCTAGATTTTGAGGAATTATTTAAAAAACACACAACACCTGAAGAGATTAAGGCGGAACAACCTCAAACAGTTGATGAAATCGCACAACAATTAGAAGAAGAAAGCAAAAATCAACATCAAGTAAGAAATGATGTTGAAGATTATAAAAAAGTTAAAGAAGCCCTGAAAGATTTCAAGGTTGATGACGATTTATCAAGCTATGGACTTGATGAGTTCGACCTAGATGAGTTTTTAGATGACGAGGATTGAGAAGATTAATAAATGAACCATACCAATAGAAAATGTATTGTAACCGGTCAAATTTTACCTGTCAATTGTTTAACGCGAGTAGACTATGACAAGAAAACCGGAATAATAAGTCTTGACCTTGAAAAAACAAAAAAAGGTCGTGGTTGTTATTTTGTTGCAAACAATGAAAATTGAAATTTAATTTTAAAAACAAAAGCATTAAACAAAAGTTTTCGCACAAATGTCACTAAAAACATTTATGAGGCAATCGAAAAAGAATTAAAGGAGGCAAAATGTCTAAAAAGAATAGATTAACAAATCAAGATGACGTTCAAGCTCAATTGAACGACATTAAAACAGAAGTCAAAAACGGTGTGTTTATTTTTACAAATACACTTCCATTAGGGGAATTTGCTACAAAAATTGGAATGAACCCAAATGACTTAATTAAAAGTTTTATGATGAAAGGAAAAATGTACCAAATCAACCACATTCTTGAAGAAGAAGAAATTGCTGAGGTATGTTTAGAACAAAATTTAGACTTTAAAAAAGAACAAAGTGTTGATGCTTCAAACTTTTTAAACACTGTCGAATTTATAGATGACGAAAAATTGCTGTCTAAAAGACCTCCTGTAATCACAATTATGGGACATGTAGACCATGGTAAAACAACTCTATTGGATTATATTCGTGAAAGCAAGGTGGCCGAAAGTGAATCTAGTGGTATCACACAACACGTTGGTGCATATCAAGTATTTCATGATAAAGGCACAATAACATTTATTGATACGCCTGGACATGAAGTATTTACTGAAATGCGTTCGCGTGGTGCTCAAGTTACCGACATTGTCATTCTAGTTGTTGCTGCCGATGATGGCGTTATGCCACAAACAAAAGAAGCAATCCAACATACAAGAGCAGCTAATGCTCCAATGATTGTTTTTGTTAATAAAATAGACAAACAAACTAAAGATTTAGAACGTGTTAAACGCGAATTAGCTGAAAACGATGTTATTATCGAAGAATACGGTGGAGACGTACCAATGATTACCGGATCAGCTAAAACTGGTGAAGGTATTGACGAATTATTAGACAATATTATTACTCTTTCAGATTTGATGGATTTAAAAGCGAACAAAAACCGTTACCCATCAGGAATTGTTTTAGAATCAAGAGCTGATAAAGGTGTGGGTGTCGTTGCTACCTTAATTATTGCTAATGGAACCTTATATAAAGGCGACTTTATGGTGGCTGGTTCATCATACGGTAGAATAAAATCAATTAAGTCAACAACCGGTAAAACATTAGAAAGCGCTACTCCTGGTATGCCTGTTGTTGTTTCTGGTTTAAACACCTCTCCGTTAGCTGGAGACAGATTTATTTCTTTTGAGGATGAAAAATTTGCTAAAAAAATAGCACAAGAAAAACAACAAATGGATAAGAAATTTGATTTATTTAATCGTGCTCAAACTTCTGACGAAGATGGCAAGAAAATATTAAACGTAATTATTCGGTCGGATGTTCAAGGAACTTCTGAAGCTCTAAAATCTAAATTAGATGGTATGTGTAATGATGAAGCGGTAATCAAAGTTATTGGAGCACAAACTGGACAAGTTTCAAATTCTGATTTATTACTAGCTCAAACATCTGATGCCTTAATCATTACTTTCAGAATTAAAGCTAGTTCAAATATTAAACAAAGTGCGAAACAAAGTGGCGTTAAGATTGCTTTCTATGATGTTGTCTTTAAAGTTATTGAAGATATGCAGTCATGATTAGATGGTGAGAAAGCAGTTGTTTATGAAGAGAAAAAGATTGGTTCTGGACACGTTATTAAAACATTTTTCTATTCTAAAGTCGGTACTATTGCTGGTGTAATGTTAGACGAAGGTGTTGTAAAAGCTGGCAGCAAAGTAAAAGTTTTTAGAAATAGAAAACTTATTCACGATGGCAAAATTGAAACCTTAAGAAGAGATATCAATGATGTTAAAGAAGTCGAAAAAGGAAAAGACTTCGGTATGAAAATTAAGAAATTTGACGATATCAAACAAGACGATATTGTGGAATTCTTTGAAGATGTCGCTGTTACAATTTAGAGAGGTTTATCATGAATTTAGAAAAATACGTTAGAGATGTTCCTAATTTTCCAAAGGAAGGCATAATTTTTAAAGATATTAGTCCTCTTTTAGGTAATGGTGAAGCATTACATTACACAATTACTAAGATGTCAGAAATTGCTAAGGATTGCGACATAATTGTTGGTCCTGATGCACGCGGTTTTTTGTTTGGTACTCCTACCGCAGCATTTTTAAAAAAACCTTTTGTTATGGTGCGTAAACCTGGGAAATTACCTGGTGAAGTATTCAGTAAAAATTATTCTTTGGAATATGGTAATAATGTTTTACAAATTCAAAAAGGTTTCATTAAACCTGGCCAAACCGTAGCTATTGTTGATGATGTTTTAGCAACAGGTGGCACAACTAAAGCAATTGTTACATTATTGGAAGAACAAGGAGCAATTGTCAAACGAATTATTCTTTTATTAGAATTAAAAGATCTTAATGGCCGTGAAAAATTTAAAGATAGCGGTATTGAGATTACTTCTTTAATCGAGGTATAAAAAAACAGTCCTTTATAATTGGGCTGTTTTTTTAATAGGGGTCATTAGGATCTAAAATTAAATCATAACTTATTGGAGAGTGATCGCTGACACCGCTGTAAACGTATCTATCCATTGATGAGTAGCTTTTATATTTTTTATAATATTTTACCCAATCATCTAATGAAGTTATTTTTGCTCATTGGAATATGCTAGGATCATCAACAAAACTATAAAGTTTATAAACCTTGGCATTTTCAAATTTTAGATTTGATTTATGAACTATTTTGTCATAGGGATTTGCATAATTACCAAATTCTGTTTTTAGTGAAGACAATGCTTCTTCCCCTTCACCTAAAGGCATAATAGCACCGTATTCACTCACTCAATCGAACGCAATAGATTCTTTTCCGCTTGGAATGTTAGTATCACCCATGAAAATTAAATCATCATCATTACCATTAAGCTTTTTGACTCAGTCAAATACGTTTTTAATGTTTTTTGCTTCGTTATATTCCCTCGAACCCATACCTTTAAATGACTCTTCGCCAATTTTTGTTTTAACGCCAGGCCCATCAAAATGAGAAATAGCTAGTGTAAAGTTAACGTTTTTATATCCTTCAACATTTGATCTAAATTTGCCAATATACGGTGCCCTTGAATACGCATTTAGTGTTGGAGCGCCTTTGAAAACTTGGAAATTTGAATTATCATAGATTATTCCGTTTTGGCTATTATTCAAAATTTCAGGAACAACTTTAGTCTTATTATAAATATAAGCAGCAGCTTTGTCTCCATTAACATTAATATTCTTTTTGGAATCAACAGGTAATTCTTTGTAAATGAAATCTCAAAGATTATTAGTGTTATTTTTTTGTTCTAAGACATTTAAATAATTAACAAGACGAGATATCACTTTTGTTGAGTCTAATTCAATTAAACCTACAACATCATACTTTTGAGTAAATATTATTGAGGCTATTGCTTGAGGTTTTGGTTCACTGGCTTTATCTCCAAAATTAGCGACGTTTCATAATGCTATTCGTAATCTATCATTAGAAGTTTTTTGTGCGGAACGATGATCTTGTTGTTTTATTGGGCTAGGAATATTTTCTTCATTTTCAACGATAGAATTATCTTTATTAGAATCACGTTTAGGTATGAAATTGTTTTCCGTTGTAATGTCGTCATTAATATTTGATGCACTATTGTCTGAGATGATTGTTTCATCAATCCAGTTTTCACCATCCGGGGTTCAATCGGGGTCATCGATATTACCAATTATTTGATTGTTATTAGGTGTTTTGGTATTATCTTTGTTTATAGATGGAGATTTAACATATTTGTTATCAATAATAAGGTTTTTAATAACAAGAACCTTATCTTTTTCAATTACTTCATATGTGAAAATTATTTGATTGTTATTTTCAACTCGATTAATTATAAGATATTCATATCCAAGGTCACTACCATTAAAATCGAAATATTTATTATAGTCAGTATCAGTTGGGTCAATTAAAACATTTTTTTTCAATGTTAGTTTTAATTCAAGATTATTTCTTGAATTATTTTGAAATGAACAAGCGCTTGAAACCCCCATGATTGGAGTAATCATAGCGTTTAAAAGTATTATATTTTTAAGATGTTTTTTCATATTTATATTATAAACCTTTATATTTTATAAGAGCTAAATAAAGGCCCCCTAATTCTAATTATTTTTTACATCTCAAAACGATGTAAAAAGAGAGAAAAAGTGTTGTTTTATTTTACATATTATTTGTTAATTAATTGTAAATAAAAATTGCTCATATACCACATCATCAACTGTGACATGGTCCTCAAGAATTAAATTAAATTGAAGTTTGAATGACCCGTTTTCGTCTTTAACAATTCTGATTCCACCATAATTACCAACTCTTGGATAAGGTTTAACATATGTACCTTTATTTCTCCCACCGTGTGTTAATGAATTAACTTCTAGGTCAGGATTTAATGAAATACCCACTATATTATCTTTGATTGTGGTATCAACATAAGTAATTTTATTATCTATTACTTTTATTAATGGTTTTTTACCCTTTACTGCTTTTTCAAAGTTTTCTAAATTATCTTTAATTTTGGCAGAGTCAATAACAAATAGCTTTTGCTCTTTAGCTAATTTTGCAATTTTTTCATTTGAATAATGTTTAATTTGTTCATCAACTTTAAAACCGCCAAATGTAATATCCTTTGTTAAAGGATTAATACCTTCATTCACCAAATCTTTAAAAGTTAATGTAATGATATATTCAGATGCGTTGGCTTCGTTAATTCTTCCATCAGTAATTTCAACATTCACAATTTTTTTATCAAATTCACCAAGTACAAAATTTTCTTTAGTGATTGAACTTGTTGGCGTTGCGTCCTTCTTGATTGAATCGTCAAGAGTTACTGACTCAAATGAATTAACATATGTTTGCAAGTTAAATTTTTCACCTTTAGATTCATTAACGTCATTAAGTTTAGATTCCTCTTGCTTATTATTTAATTCTGTATTTTCTCGAGTTTCATCGTTTGCTTCTTCGGTTTGATTTTTTGTTGAAATTTTAGGAATTTTAAATCCATTAATTTCTTTAATTATTTCGACAGACTTACCATTTTCTTCAGTGAGCACTAAATTAATTATTAATTTATCTTTGAATAAGTTGCTTGGAGTAACTGACGTAACTTCAATAGTTACTCCTTCTAATTGTTCGATAATGATATCACCAGTTAAGACATCTTTTGCTTCCTTAGATTTTTTTATTTCTGGCTTTACAGAAACATTAACTAACTTTTGGTAATTTTTGTTTGTTGTGTTATTGCACGATGTTGCAACAAGCGAAGTTGTTAATAAACTAATAGTTCCTAATGTCGATAATTTTAATTTCTTTTTAATCATATTTCTCCTTAATTATTTGAATAATGATTATTCCATATTTTTTGTAATTGCTTACTATTTTTTAATTTATTTTAGTATGAATTTCTCAAAAGTTTGAATATTGCATTAAAAGCGATAATTTTGGTTAATATAATGACTTGATTTATGTTTTTTAATTAAGCAAAACACAAATAAATTTTGTTTCATTCAATTAAATGTCTTATTTGTAATATAAAAACAACACAACATAATGTTGTGTTGTTAGTTAAATATTTGCAAATGCTAATTAATTATTTTTTTGTATTGAATAAAACTTGTTCATACATAACATCGTCTATGCCGCCACCTTCAAGGTATAATCAAAATTGGAATTTTACATCACCGGTTTTATCATCAATAGATAATGATATTCCTTTCACATTTGATCCTGCATTAACGGTTGGAGCAACAAACGTGGTACGTCCACCATGCGTTAGTGAATTAACCCCCAAGTCAGGATTGATTTTAATACCAGTAATTTTATTTTTTTTAAAAGATTTTACATTAAACATTATATCTCCGTTAGCCACTTTGATGTAAGGTTTTTTCTCTTGACTTATATAATTTTTAAAATTCTCTGTATTTTTTTTGACTTCTTCTTTGTCAACAATAAACAGTTTTTGTGCTTTGGCAAATTCAGCCACTTTTTTATTTAAGTAATGTTTAATTTCTTCGCCCGCTTTAAAACCGCTGATTGTTATTTCCTTTTTTAAAGCATTGGTGCCTTCATTTACTAAATCGGTGAAAGTTAAACTAAGGATATATTCTGAAGTGTTAGCTTCATTAATTTTTCCATCAGTTATTTCAATATTTACTGCTTTTTTATCAAATTCACCAAGTGTGAAACTATCTTTAGTAATTGAGTTTGTTGACGTTTCGTCCTTGTTGATTGAAGGGTCAAGAGTTACTGACTCAAATGAATTAACATATGTTTGCAAGTTAAATGGTTCAGTTTTAAAACCACTAACATCGTATGTCTTCACTATATTTTTACCATCATTTGTAAATGTTGCTTCAATAGTTATTGTTCCTTTGTATTTATTTTCACTATTTTCAACTTTTTTGCAAGCTACTTTTGCATTTTCTGGTAGTTGGAATGTAGCGTTATCTTTAGATAATGTAAATTTAGTAACATCAATATTTTTGATAGTCACGTTTTGTTTATCTGGATAATCAAGAGTTACTCCAACTAATTTTGATTCAAAATCATCAACTTTAAATCCATCAATAGTTACTTCTTTGATTTTGCTTTCTAATGTTTCTTTACCGATTTGTGATGTTATGACAAATGAAACCTTAACTTTTCCCTGTCCGTTTTGAATTTCGAATGATTTAATAGCCATTTTTTCATTATCGTCAGATAATTTTAGTTTATCTTGTGTTGCTTGGTTATCGATAATTGTATTAGCTTCAGGGTATGATAAAGTTAGAGTATCAATTTTGTTATCCAATTCTTCTTTTGTTCTAAATTCAAAAGATTCTGGTACAGTTGTGTACACCTTGTCAAAAACAGTGGTGTTTTTAGTTTTTGAATCATATTGACCAAATTTAAATTTCAGTGAGTAATTATTTCCCTCTTTTGATAAAATTGCCTTGTTGATTGATTTTGTTGTATCAGTAGGATGCGCCACATTAACGCCAAAAGCAGGTACAAAATTCTCTAAATGAAATAATTCAACTCTATTTTTATTGGCCTCTTGATTTGATTTATCATATTCTTTATCAAAAAATGAACGTCTACCAAAATCATAGAAAATAATTGTATCTCCCTGAATTTTATTGAAAAATTCTGATGATTTAACTGATTTTACAATTCGTATTGATTTAACAAAACTATCCTGTTGTGAATTTTCTTTCTTTTCGACGTCCTTTTTGGCATCAGGGTTTGGTTTTTGTGAATTAGAATCAGGGGTTGGCGTTTGGGTATTATCCCCCCCCTCGTTAATATTAGGTTCTGTGCTATTATTGTTGTTTGAAACTTTTGTTACTTTAAACCCATCAATTTCTTTAATAACCTCGATTGATTTTCCGGTTTTTTCAGTGACGTTTAATGTAACAATTAACTTACTTTTTGTTACATTACTTGCAACTAATGATTTAACTTCAATTTTTAAACCTTCAATTTTATTAATTTGAATATCTGTTTTTATAACATTTTTTGCCTCTTTAGATTGTTTAATTTCTGGATTAACTGTAATTTCAATAAGTTGGTCGTAGTTTTTAACCTTCTCATTATTACATGAAACTGCAATTGTAGGGATTGCAGTTATTGATGTTGCGGCCAATGTTAGAAAGCCGAATCTTTTTTTATTCATATTTCTCCTTCTTCAATATTTTTAATACAATTAAATTTTACATTTTTGTAATCTAAAATTGCATTTTGGGAATATTTATGGCAAAAAATGATAAAAAAATACTGTTTTTCCGGTAAAAAAAGAAGCTAGATTTAAAAAAGCTTCTTATTTTAAAAATGATAATCATTTACTAAATGCAGTATTTAAACTGTATTTTTCCATCGCTTCAAGTCCCTTGTTAACATTTAGTTGAGTGCATGAATAGTATGATAATTCGGTATTCATTGATACGTTTGTATTTAATATAGTTAGTTTTTTGCAAAATAATGCATCGCTTTTACCGTCGATTAGTTTTTGTTTAGTTACACCTTTTATTTTTTCAATATTTTGATAAATACCTTCAATAGAACCGTATGTATTTATTAATTTTAACGCACCAATTTTACCAATACCCAAGACACCTTTTATATTATCAGAACTATCTCCTGCTAATCCTTTTAAATCTGGAATTTGTGATGGTTTTATTTTGTGAATTTGTTCAAAATTGTCGTTTGTATACAAATCAAAATTACCATCTTTATTTTTGTATATTACATTTGTATTTTGGTTGATTAGTTGCAATAAATCTTGGTCTTTCGAATATATATATTTGTTAACATTTTTAATCGATGCAAGAGTTGCTATCAAATCATCAGCTTCATCGCCTACTTGCTCAAATCATTTTATATTCAAATTAGTCAAAATATCTTTAATAATAGTGAATTGTTGAAAAATTATTTCAGGGGCTTTTGTCCGCCCAGCTTTGTAATCGTCATATAAATCATGTCTATGTGTTTTACCATGAGCATCAAAAGCAATGAATAAGTATTCTGGATTGATATATTCCAAAATTTTGTGCAATGTCATTAAGAAGACATGGACACCATTTGTTGTGTTTCCGTTTTTATCTTTCATTACAGTTCTTGATGGGTGATATGATGCGTAAAATGATTGAAATAATAAAAAGTTACCATCGATTAATAAAAATTTTTCCATATTCATTGTTCTCCTTAAATTATGCCAAACTCGAGTAACCTTAATTTACCACGATTATTTGATATTTTTATTTTTACAATATCACCAACGTTTACTGGAGACCACAAGTTTTGATTTTTATTGCTGATGAAAAATGCGTGTGACATTGTTGAATCACTAACCTCAATTACAAAAAACGATTTTCCTGGCAATATTGTTTTTCTGATAATCTGAACAGCTATTTCAGTTGTAATGGTATTAGGGATTGTTGATAATTTGTATTTAAATTGTTTTTCGTATTCTATTGTGGGATGGGCGTTATAACATGTTCCTAAAAGAGAAATTTCATTTGTTGATTCATAATTTATATCTCTCTCGATTTCGTCGTGAACCATTGAAAGATAGCCTGATTTGTTTAATTTTTCTCTAGCTTCTGGTCAATTGTTTATGTTTGAAACTAGTTTAAAACATTCTAAAAGGTTTTTTACGGCATTTTCGATAAATTTCATGTGTCCAAAATCACGAAAAACATTTGCTCGAACTAATAAATCTAAAGCATTCTCTGTCAAACCTGCAAATCTTAATCTTAGTATAGTTTCGTTTAAATTGTTTGTAAATGGACCCAATTCATTTATTGAACTCATTATTTTGCTTACTCCGTCATTTCCAAATCCCTTTATCAAATCAAAAGGTAGATAAATTTGATTATTTTTTATTAAACAAGCATTAAGCGAGTGCAAAATGTTTGGTGAGTTAACTATATAATTTTGTTTTTTTATTTCTTCAACATATTTTCCAATTTTATCTTGCGCTCCTCTACTATTTGAAATTAATGCCGAATAAAAAATTAGAGGATAATAAGTTTTGTAATAAGCCATTTTCATTGTTAGATAAGCATAAGATACGGCGTGAGACTTATTGAAACCATATTCTGCAAATTGTTCAATGTTCTTATAAATTTTTTTAATTTGTGAAATTTCTAAACCATTATCTAAAGCGCCCCGAACAAATTTATCTTTATATTGTTTAATTTCATCTTCGTGTTTTTTACTAATGGCGCGTCTTAAAAAATCAGCCTCTACAAAACTCATTCCAGCCACTTTTTGCGCAATTAACATAATTTGTTCCTGATACACCATAATACCGAATGTTGGCCTCAATATTTCATCATAAACTGGGTGTATTTTTTCTATTAAATCAGTGTCTTGTTTATTTTGCGCATAGTTTTTAATATATTTCAAAGGACCCGGTCTAAAAAGAGAAATAATTGCATATAAATCGTCGAATGAATTTAACTGAACGGTTGCAATAGTTTTTTTCATTCCAGGAGATTCTAATTGAAATATCCCTTCGGTGTAACCTAAGTTTAATCTTAAAAAAGTTAATTGGTCATTTAATACCATTTTAGCTGGGTCGTTAACAAGCAAATTATCAAATCATTCTTTTTCAGGAATGAAATATTCCATGTTCTGAACCTCAGTTAAGGTCTTTAACCCTAACAAATCAATCTTTAATAAACCAAATTGTTCTGTATAGTCCATTGTAAGTTGAACCTGTTGATAACTCCCGTCATTTGTTAAAGAAGCTGGTGCATAAGAAATTATTGGTTGTTTAGAAATAATTAACCCCGCTGGGTGATAACTCTGTTGACGCGGCAGCCCCTCTATTTTTAATGCGTGTTCTAATAATTCTGGGTATTGCTCAATAGCTAACTTAAATTTAACATTACCTTGCATTGCTTCAGTTAATGTTTCACTAGCGCTTAAAGTTTTTGATATCGCATTAATTGTAACTAAACTAATTCCCAACACCCTCCCCACATCTCTAA
The DNA here is from genome assembly GCF_024742155.1 of Mycoplasma zalophidermidis. Classification (NCBI taxonomy): domain Bacteria; kingdom Bacillati; phylum Mycoplasmatota; class Mollicutes; order Mycoplasmatales; family Mycoplasmataceae; genus Mycoplasma; species Mycoplasma zalophidermidis. Next base: position 48,893 of record NZ_JANSFS010000001.1, read on the forward strand.
TCGCCATTTTAGCACCAAGAGTTTGAAATGTTGAGATTAATGCAACGTTTTCATTTCCGTATTTATTTTTAAGATATTCAAAAACTTCCATTCTTCTGTCATCTTGAATATCTATGTCAATATCAGGCCATGATACTCTTTGAGGATTCAAAAAGCGTTCAAATAATAAATCATATTTTAAAGGGTTTATAGATGTAATATTTAATAAATAAGAAATGAATGACCCGGCAGCACTTCCACGTCCAGGACCAATTGCAATATTATTATTTTTTGCTCAATTGACAAGATCTTGAATTATTAGAAAATAATTTATAAAACCCAATGATTTTATTGTTTCAAATTCATAAGCAAGTCTTGCTCGTCAAAGATCTTTATTTTTGGGTAACTCATGTGAAATTCTTGTTAGACCCTCATTCAATAATTTAATTAACATTTTTTCGTTATCTTCTTCGTTATTGTTGTTAAAGTCTGCTAAATTAAGCTTTTTTGATGGTAATTTAAAATTGCAATTATCAATAATGAAGTTAATTCTATCTATTATTATGCTATCGGTCACTGAATTATCAAAATAGTCGTTTGTGAACTTATTTTCAGTATTATTCGACAATTTCTGAACGATATTTAGCGTGTCATTATCTTTTAGATATAAGAGTTTGTTGGTTTTAGTTATAATACCATTCTTAATAGAAGTATCATATGAATTTACATAATAACTATCACTGTCAATTAAATCCATTTTCCCTGTTTTAGCATAATAACCTAATTTAGGGTGATCTATGATAAACACATTTTCATCAATGATTTCATTAATATTTATTATTACATTTTTTGATTTTTTGAGTATTAAAGAATTGATTTTTTGGAAACCTTTATAGTTTTTAGCAAGTAAAATAAATCTGTATTCATCCACATCTAAGTCAACTCCAATAATAGGTTTAATATCATATTTTTGGCAACTTTTAAGAAAAGCACCAAGACCAAATAAATTATTATGATCTGTTAAAGCGACAGCATTTAATCCGTGCTCTTTGCTTAAACGAACCAAGTCATCAACTCTAATTATTGAATCTAAAAAAGTATATTCAGTTGTATTGTATAAGTTAGTATATTTATTCATATTAATATCATACTTAATTATTTTAAAAGAATTCAAAATAAGGAAAAAAGTATAAAAAAAGCAGGTTTTATCCGGCTTAATTAGTCTTCATAAATTAATTTTCCTTGGATGCGGCCACGTTCTAAATCATTATCAATAATTTCAACTTTAATGTTATCTCCGACTTTAACAATGTCGGTTGGAGATTTAACAAAATGTTTTGGATGTTTTTTCATATTGCTAATGTGAATCAATACATTTTGTTTAATTCCGATATATACAAATACGCCGAAGTCAGTAACACTTTGTACACTTCCGTCTATAATCATACCTTTCGCCACATCTTCTGCTTTTAAGACGTCTTTCTTCAAAATATATCCGTCTTTTTCGTCGCGAATGTCTTTAGTGGGGTTTTTAAGCGATTCAATAATCAATGACACATCATAAACATTAGAATTGAATTTTTTTGCTAGTTCTTCAATATTTTGATTTTCTAGTGTTTTAACATCAATATCATCAAAATCTATTGCTAAGTAATCACATATTTCACTAGCTAATTTGTATGACTCTGGGTGAATTGATGTTCTGTCAAAGAAATTCTTAGAATCATGAATTCTTAAAAACCCGATACTTTGTTCAAAAGCTTTTGGTCCAATCCCTTTAACTTTCTTTAATTCGTTTCTGTTCTTAAATTTTTTAATCTCATTTCTATATTCGATGATATTTTCTGCCATCTTTTCACTTAATCCAGAAATGTATGTAAGAATAGTTTTTGAAGCAGTATTTAAATCTACACCTACTTTGTTAACAACTTTATCAATTTTAAAACCCAAGGCTTTAGACAAGTCTTTCTGATTTACGTCATGTTGATATTGTCCCACACCAATTGATTTGGGGTCAATTTTAATCAACTCATTCAATGGGTCTTGAAATCTACGGCCAATGTTTACTGCTGAACGTTCTTCAATACTGAAATCAGGGAATTCCTCTTGTGCGATTTTTGATGCTGAGTAAACAGATGCACCGACCTCTGAAACAACCACAAAAGCAATGTCTTCGTTTTTGCTGTTGGGTCTATTTTTCAATAGATTAGAAATAAATTCTTCAGTTTCACGTGAACCAGTACCGTTACCAATTGCAATGACATTAACATTATATTTATCAATTAACTGGTTGACTATTCTGGTAGAAATTGTTTTTTCATTTCTTGGAGGCGTTGGATAGATAATATTTTTTGTTAAAAAGTTTCCTTGAGGATCGATTACGGCAATCTTGCAACCGTTAACATATGCAGGGTCTATTGCCAGTACTGTTTTATTTTTAACTGCAGGCCATAATAGCATACTTTCTAAGCTATTAGAAAACAATTCAACAGCTTCTTTTTCCGCTCTTGCAAACAAATCAGCTTTAATTTCTCTAATAATTGAAGGGATAATTAGACGGTCTAAACTATCTTTTATTGCTTCGCTAATAATTTTTCCTGTTTTTTTGTTTTTGAAATAGATATTGTTCAAAGTATATAAAATTACATTTTCGTTATAGTTAATGTCATAAGATATTATTTTTTTATTTTCTCCACGAGATATTGCTAATACTCTATGATTTGGAATGGTTTTAACTTTTTCTGAATAATCATAATATTGTTTGAAGTTTTGGTTTTCATCAACAGCATTTTTCTTAATTTTAGTAATTATTTGTCCAAAGTTCCAAAGTTGTTTTTTTACATATTCTCTTGTTGAAGCATCCTGAGAAATTATTTGACTAATTATATATTGAGCTTGTTCAATAGCAAACTCGACAGTTGGTACACGGTCATTTAAATAATTTTGTGCATCTTGATAAGGATTATATTTTGTATCTGTATTATTCATTATTTCAAGAGCAAGTGGTTCTAAACCTAAAGCAATTGCTTCGGTAGCTTTAGTTTTTTTACCTACCTTAAATGGCTCATAAATATTTTCTACTTCTGACTTAGTTTCTGCTTTTTTCAGTTTGTTTTCAATATCTTTAGTCAAAAGGTCTTTCTCTTTAAGGATTTCTATAATTGCCTCTTTACGTTTGTTTAATTCAACATTATAAATATATAAATCATTTATTTTTTGAATTACCTCTTCATCAAGTCCACCCGTTTGTTGTTGACGATAACGCGCAATAAATGGAACCGTTGAATTATCAGCCAATAAATTTAAAACTGTTTCAACTTGTCCCTCGGTTATGTTTAATTTTTTTGCTACATATGATATAGATATATTCATTTTCACCTCACTTCTAATTTCTATATTGTACTCTTTATTTTAAAAAATACGGCTAAGCAGCCACATTTGGATTAATTATTAATGAATCTAATAAGCCTACAGCTATTGCTGTTGTTTCTTCATCAGCACTTCCTAAGAAGTGATTTGTTAATTCGGTTATAACTTTAGTTTTTTGCTCTTTTGTTAAGTTTGCTACTATAGGTTTTAAATCATTTGAAATTAAATTCAGGTTTACTTTGGTTTTAGTTGGGTCGATGCCCTCATCTTTTACTTTTTTAATAAAATCATTTAATGCTTGCTTGGCTTGTTGTTTTTGTTCTTCATCAACAGGTACATGCCCGATACTTTTCACAAAAACATTATAAGATTCTTCAGTTTTTGAAGTACCATCCAAAATAGTTGAAATTAAGGTTGTTGTTGAGTTGAAAGATTGAATTTGTTCAGGCGTTGGTTCTTTGCTAAATGGAGTAATAGTCAATGTATTTGTTTCTTTATTGTAATCTGCACTAGGAGATTTAGTAAATGTTTGGCTAATGTTTGAAATATTTTGTATGTTTTCTTTTTCCATTGAAATTTTGATTGCGGTAGTCACCAACGGCAAGTATCTAGATAATCCTTTAATTTTTCCTTGGGATAATTTTTCTAATAACGCATCATTCATCTCAATTGGTCTGTTATTATAACCGAAGATACCGGAAATATTAACTGTGGCGGACGCAAAAGGTAACGCTGATAGTGGCGCTACAACTAAACCTAATGTTTTAACTAATAAAGTTTTCTTGTTTCTTTTCTTTAGTTGACGAGTTGTTAATTTTGAAATTTTCATTGAAATTTCAGTCATAATTAATGCGATGATTTGGATTAATGCTAGTATCACAAAGAGATTTAAACCGGCGATTATAGCCATTATTTCTTCTTTATAATTACTATAAGGTTCCTTACTTATATCTATAATTTTTTCAACTCAATGTATTTTTGGTGCTATAGCAAAGGCTATAACAGCACCAATTATTGTTAAAATTAGCATCGTAATTGCGGATCAGACTCCTTTGAAATATCCTCATAAAGCAGCTATTAAGCAAAAAATAATAAATATTGTAATTGGCAATAAACCCATTGTAGGTTTATCAGCAGAACTAAATATATTTTTTACAGGTTCAAAATAATTATTTAAAGTTTCCATGGATTTATTTTACTATTTAATAATATATTACGATAGCAATTAAAAATCTATCATTTTAAAAATAAAAAAATCAGTACTTTATACTGAAATTTTAAAAATATTAAGTTAACAAACGTGAGTTTGGCTCCACATTCCACGGATTTTTTTTATTTATTCTATCAATAAAAAGTTTTCCTTCAAGATGGTCAAGTTCATGTTGTGCAACGATTGCTAAATATCCTTCAAGATCCATTCTCACAACCTTTTTTTGTGTATATGAATAAGCTTCGAACACTATTCTGTTTGCTCTATAAACATAACCTTCTTGGCCAGCAATGTTTCGTCCTACACTAAGACAACCTTCGCCATCTTCTAATGAAATTTTAAAATCTGATTTTGCTATTATTTTAGGATTAATAAATACATCTTTAATTTGATTTGGTTGTTTATTTAATAACAAAGGGTCTATTTCAGCGGTGTTTATATAAAACATATTTTTTAAAATTCCATATTGAACTGCAGCAACACCAACACCTGGCTGGAACATTGTTCCTTCGGTTTGACTATCATCAATATGATAAATCATAGTTTCGGCCAATTCTATATCCTCGGGTCTTAATGGGATTGGGATATCTTTAGATTTTTTTCTAAGAACTTTGCTGGGTAATTTAACTAATTTTACGTTGTATTTCATAGTTTAATTATAATACCATAAATAAACAATATTTTATGAGGTGAAAAATGTTAAGAATAATTTCGGGGAAATATCGCAGATTGTTAATACAACAACCGAAAACAGAGTTAACTAGACCAACAAAAGATAGTATTAGAGAAGCAATCTTTAATTCGTTAAGATTTGAATTAGAAGGCACTTTAATTCTTGATTTATTTGCGGGCAGTGGTGCTATGGGTATTGAATCTTTAAGTAATAATGCAATGAAAGCATATTTTGTTGATATAAATAAAGAAGCTATACAAACAATAAATACAAATTTGGATAATTTAAAAATACATAATGCTGAAGTCTTTAAAATGAGTGCAACAGAGTTTTTAAAAACAAAAACAGGACGTAATTTTGATTTCATTTTTATAGACCCTCCATATCAAGAATACGATTTATTAAATCAATGCTTAGAACTAATTTCAACTAATAAATTTTTAAATGATTTAGGTTATTTAGTCATAGAAACTGATGATATTAATAGAATTGTTATTCCAGAAAAAATGCTAATCCAGAAAACCAAACAATATGGAAAAACGACAATTCTCTTTGTTTCAAATAACATTTAAAAATATCCGTTTAAAAACATGTTCCCAAAACTACTGGTAATTCAATACAAAAAGTCAACAGACACAACACTTCTTGATGTGGCTGCTGCGTTCCCGCCCTGACCAGGTTACAAGGTTATTGTTCCATTGACTTAATTATTATAAACTAAAAAAATATATCCTTAAATTTTATATAATTTAAATATGAGAAGTTTTTCATATAAAGATATATCAAAATTAGCAAAAGTTTCTATTAGTACTGTTAGTCGCTATTATAATGGTGGCTACGTAAGTAAAAAAACAAGAGCTAAAATTGATAAAGTAGTTAAAGAACATGGTTATTACCCAAACAATGGTGCGAGACTGATAAAAGGAAGAAGTCGTTCGATATTCATCATTGTTCCTGAGTGGTATGAAAATTCATATACCCATATCATGAATGGTATTGAACAAGGAGCAAAAAGACGTAATAAAAAAGTATTCATTACTCACTCTGCTCCCGAACAAGAGGAATATATCGAAACTATTAAATATTGTATGGCGTGAAAACCTAACGCGATTGTTTTCTTTTTACCTAAAACTGAAAATGAACAAATTATTAAATTTATCAGAGAACAAGTATTTGACTCTATAACGGTCGTATACGGCGAACAAATTGATGGCGTTAATTGAGTTGATGTTGATGTTGAAAATGCTTTTTATTCTGTTACAAAAACGTTTTCTGATTATATTGAACCAAATCAACAAGTTATATATGCTGATGATAATAAGCTATCTCCAAGACAAAGAGAACTAAGATTTTCAGGCTTCCAGAAGGCCTGCGATAAAATGAAGATTCAATATGAACGTTATTTTGTTGAAAATAAAAAAATACACGAATTACAAAGATTCCAAAAATTTCTAATTGATAACAAACACTCAAATGTTGTTTGTTCAACACATGAAACTTTCATTAACCTGGTGTCTTCTAACGACAACCAACTAAGATTAACGGACATTGGTTTTCAATCTATTTATGACACTCAAAAAAAATATAAAACTAAAATTTTTATTGATTACCGCAAAATAGGCGAACAAATAGAAAAAATGATATTTGACACCGAAATGGCTAAATTCAATGACACCTTTACCCAAGGTGACACAATAACAAATTTATTCAAACCAATGATTATTACACAAAAATAAAATGCCCAACGGGCATTTTTATTATTTAAAATTTTTAAGAACTTTTTGAAGATAGCGATCGTTATCTCTTTTTTTGATAGCTTCTCTCTTATCGGCTTTATTCATTCCTGTTACCAAAGCAATTTCAATTTTTATTCTTGATTGATTATTAAAATAGATTTTTGTCGGTATTATTGTTGCATTACCCATTCTTTCTTTTTTGTTTTGAAGTCTAAGTAATTCATTACGGTGCATTAACAATTTTCGATCTTGCGTTTCATCACATTTAACTAACATAAATTGTTTAAAAGTGGCATTACTTAAATAAAGTTCATTGTTTTTGAAAAAACAATATGAATTTGTCAATTGTACAGTTCCGGCTCGAGCTGATTTCACTTCTCAACCTTGTAAGACCATTCCAGCCTCATATTTTTCGTGTATCGTGTTACCGTGTAGTCCTTTTCTGTTATCGCTTATAATTTTCATAGTAGTGAAATTATAACAATTAGGCAGTATTTTTGTCATAATAAACAAAATACATATTTGAAAAATAAAAAATCGAGTACGATATTGTCTCGATTTCTATAAGTATTTTTTAACAATGTTAGCTAATTCTTCGTATGTGTGGTATCCTGTAACGTGCTCTACAACTTCATTTTTGTTGAAAACAAATCAAGTTGGTAAATTTCTAACAGCGAACTCTTGAGAAAGTTGTTTATTAGCATCTACATCAACACGATATACATCAACACCATCATTTTTAGCTAATTCTTCTAATGAAAATTTAAAATTTCTACATGGTGGGCATCATACCGCGTGAAAAACTAAAATGTAAGGTTTTTCGTGTTTACCTTGAATATTTTCTAAATATTCTTGTTCTGTAATTTCGTATAACATATTAATTCCTTTCTAAATTTATATCGTTATTTTAATATAAAAACTTTATTTATCAGTATAAAAAACTGCTTTTTTTAATTTTTTTGAAATTTAATGAAAAAAAGCAGTCAGACTGCTTTTTAAGTAGATTATAAATCAATATTTTTAACATACTTGGCATTTTCTTCGATAAATTCACGACGTGGAAAAACTTCATCCCCCATTAAAGTTGTGAATGTTCAGTCAGCACGAGCGGCATCAGCTATTTGGACCTGCAACATTTTTCTATTATCAGGGTCCATTGTTGTTTCTCATAGTTGCTCAGCATCCATTTCACCAAGACCTTTATAACGTTGAATGGTGATTTTTTGTCCATTGTTCATTTGTGCCATTAGTTCTTCTTTTTCTTGATCTGTATAAACATATTTAATAGTTTTGCCTTGTTGAAGTCTAAATAATGGTGGTTGAGCGATGTAAATAAAACCATATTCAATTAGAGGTCTAAAGTAACGATAGAAGAATGTTAATAATAACGTTCTAATATGCGAACCATCCACGTCAGCATCAGTCATAATAACAATTTTATGGTATCTTAATTTATTAATATTGAATTCTTCGCCAACTCCAGTTCCTAACGCAGAAATTAATGATAGAATTTCAGCATTAGCAAACACCTTGCTTGGTGTATTTTTTTCAACATTTATAACCTTACCACGTAGAGGTAAAATGGCTTGTGTTTCTCTGTTGCGTCCATTTTTGGCTGAACCACCGGCCGAATTACCTTCGACAATGTATAATTCACTGATTTCGGCATTCTTTGATGAACAATCGGCTAATTTACCTGGTAAAGAACCCGAATCAAATACAGTTTTACGACGAGCGGCATCTCTTGCTGCTTGACCAGCTAATCTAGATCTTCTTGCAGCTAAAACTTTTTGAATTAATAATTTAGCTTCATTAGGATTTTCATTTAAAAAACGTTCTAAAGATTCACTGAATACTTTATTAACAGCTCCACGTGCATCTTTATTTCCTAGTTTTCCTTTTGTTTGACCTTCAAAGACAGGTTCGGTGTGTTTAATTGAAATAATTGCAACAATACCCTCTTTAACGTCGTCCCGAGTAAATTTTTCATCTTCAGATTTAATAAATGAATTAATAGTTGCGTAATTATTAATTAAACGTACAAGAGCATCATAGAAACCTAATTCATGAGTTCCACCTTCAACTGTAATTATGTTATTTGCGTAACTTACAACATTACTTGTGATTTTTTCGTTATATTGTACAGCGACTTCAACAGCAACCGCAGGTTCATCACCGTGTGAATATTCACCCTCGGCATATATTACTTCTGGGTGAATTAATTTTTGACCTTTATTCAATTCTTTAACGTAGTCAACAATCCCACCTTCAAAATGGAATTCAATATTGCTGTTATCTCTTTGGTCAATTACGCTTATTTTAAGTCCACGGTTTAGATAAGCTATTTGTTTTGCGTGGTCAACAACAACGTTTTTATCAAATGGGTGTTGATCCATTATGGTGAAATCTGGGTGAAATTTAACTTTAGTACCAGTATCATCAGTTTCAACAGAATCAATCGCTGTTAAATGCTGAGCAATATGTCCACCATTTTGGAAGTGTGCATAATGTAATTTGCCATTGCGTTTTACTCATACATGAAAATCATCACTCAATGCATTTACGACCGAAGCACCTACACCGTGAAGTCCACCTGAAACTTTATAGCTATCTGAGTCAAATTTACCACCAGCATGTAGTACGGTTAAAACAGTTTCTACAGTAGATAAACCAGTCTCTGGGTGTGGGTCAGTTGGTATACCTCTACCATTATCTTCAATTTCTACGTATCCGTCATTAGTTAATGTTATTGTTACTTTATCGGCATAACCTGCCATACATTCATCAACTGAGTTGTCGACGATTTCTCAAATTAAGTGGTGTAAACCTCTTGGACCCGTTGAACCGATGTACATTCCCGGACGTACTCTTACAGGATCTAAACCTTTTAGAACCTTAATATTCGAGGCGCCATATTCTTTTGTTTCGCTCATTGTTTCTCCTTCTTAATGTCTTTTATATATATTAATATTAAATACTATATTGTAATTATATATGTTTTGAATTTTGTAAAAAATAATTTATAATTAATACATTAAGGTGTAACTAAATTTTTTTAGTGCAGTTTTTTTATTCAAATTACTCATGAAAGGAGAAAAAAATGAAAAATTCTGAAAAAAAGAGTGAGTTTACCAGTGAAGAAAGCAAAAACCAAAAAGAATTTATTGCTTCTGAAACTAAAAATCATGTTCAAAATGTTGATATTTTTACGCAAGAACCTGATAGTCCGGTTTCAAAAACTGTTGAACGTAAAAACACAAAATATAAATACACAAAATTATCTAACTTTGTACTAAGACTTTCAAGATTTTATGCGCCAATGCCAATGTGAAAACTTATGTTAATTACATCTGGTTTTGCAATAGTTTTTGGGATTATTAGTGTGTTTTTAGTTAAAAACCCAGGTATTTATAACTTCGGAGCAGCTGCATTTGGTCAAGCAACTGCTAGAATTACTAACGTTTTGCTTAGAAATAACCCAAATATTACTCCGGCAATTTACAATGTTATTGACCACGCCTTATTCTGAATCTTATATATTATTTTATCTATCCCAATTTTTATTTTCGGATGGAAAAAGACCGGAAAGGTATTTACAATGCTTACATTACTATTCTTGGTGGTGTCTAGCCTTGTTTCGTTTGCTGTTGGACAAATTCCTGGTTCAGATAAGTTATACATTATCGGAAACTTTTCACACAGTGATATCCCCGATGAATTAAAGAATTATATTTCAAGCGAATATTGATCTGGAAAAGATCAAATGTGACAATTAATTCCTTTAAGCTGAAATGACGCAGGTAACGTCATAGCACAAATTATTTTTGGTGTTGTTTATGGGTTCCTATTAGCATTTTTCTTTGCTGTAATTGCTATCATTGGTGGTTCAGCAGGTGTTACAGGAATTATTGGTGAATACATGTCTGTCGTTAAACAAAAAAACTTTGGAACAATTAATGGGTACATTAATCTAGGCATTTTGGTTGTTGCGGTTGCAATCGGTTCATACCTACCGGGAAGCTTATTGATTAATTCATTTGCCAAAGGTATTTCTGCAACTGACACAGCATCAATCATGAACAGCGATTTCTTCAAAAATATGGAAACATGATTCGAAACCAACAAAATAAACCTTACTGATTTTGAAAAAGGAAGAATTATTGAAACGTTGCAACAATTTAAGGAATTAAGTTGGTCTCCAGCAATGTATTTCTCACCTAACTTTGTTTCAACTCTAATCTCAAACTTTGTGTTTGTATTTGCATTGAATAAATTATTCCCAAGATTTAAAATTGTTCAATGTAAAGTTTATTCACCTCATATGTCGGCAATTAAAGCTGCAATTATTGGCGATCAAAAAACAATTAATAGTTTTACAGTCACAGTTGGTGAAGGTGGTTACTCAGGTTCAAAAACTAAGGTATTATCATCAATTACCCTATACAAACAAGTTCCACGTTTAATTAAAAAGATACGTGCAGTTGACGAAAATGCATTGATTACAGTTTCGAATGTATCATCAGTTGATGGTAGATTATATATCCCTGACAGTAAATTTTAAAGTGGTGAACCCACTTTTTATTTAAAATTTAATTTAATATTGTTAAAAGATAATCATAATCTATAATTAAGCTATGTTATTAAACTATATTAATTATAAAAATAAAAAAGTCCCTGTTTATCTGGAAGACAATAAAAAAGACACAACAATATTATTTTGTCACGGAATAAATTCAAGTAGTGATTTTATATGTAAACTTGAACCATTTAAAAAAACTTATAATGTGGTTGCTGCTAATTTTATTGGGTCAAAATATACTCAAAAACCAAACCCAGATGATGTAAATATAGAAGACTGAATAAATATTGGAAATATACTGTTGAATTCTATAAAAACGAAAAAGGTTATTGTTTTAGGCCACTCAATGGGCGGGGTTGTTGCATTGCATCTAGCAGGTGATAAACGCGTTAATAAAGTTATAATGATGTCTACTGTCAATCCAACCATGACTGAAAACAATAGTTATAGTATTTTAAAATCAGCAATAGCGCCCACAAATTTTGTATCTGATGTAATAGGTAAGTTAATTGTAAAAGTTAGTGAAAAATTCAAAAAAACATCCAAATTAGTTGAATCATTTAGTAAAAAAGGTGTGTGAGCACCCTTGCTTGAAAAAGTTATCTTGAATAAAGAATATCTAGATTCATTGGGAAAATTATATTCAGAAAACGCCAATAAGATGAATTTTGTTGTAGGTTCTAATGATGCAATAATTGGTGCAAAACATTTTGAGAAGTATGCAAATGAACTAGGTATTCCTTTTACCATAATTGGTAAAGGACATTCACCGATTAAGGATGATCCAATTAAGGTGAATGAATATTTAAATTCGTTTTCATTAAATAAAAATAGACATTGGTGAAACAGATTTGTTACGATTAAAAAACACAAAATTGAATTCAGCAGTTGAAAAGACATTGATGATTTAAACACTGAAATATTAGAAGAATTAGGAGAATAATATGGATTACACAAGTTTCGAATTGAGATTAAAACAATTATTAATGAATGGGAATGGACCAAAGTTGTTGTTGAAATTATTGGAAAGCCCATTTAGATTTAATTCTAAATTACACCCGTTCAATGTATTAACTAGAATGGAACAATCATTTTTAAGAACTCAAGAAAATAAGTATTATAAATTTATTATTGAATGTGCTGAATTTGTTTTAAATGAAGCGGAAGTTGAGCATGTTGAAAATTCATATTGTTTAAATTATGTGGACACATCAAAGATCGAAGCATGAGATGGAGAAAACTTAACTCCTGAAGATATTGTTAATGCCAGCGAAATAATTAAATTTAGAGCCCCACTTGCTTTTAGGAATAAAGATAACACGAAACTAACACTCGTTTTCCCTAAAAAAAGGGATATTGCCTCAAAAAATGAAGCGGCTAAAACTATTGAAATGTTTACAAAGAGAATTAAAGCTTTAAGAGCCAATGATAAAACTCCTAAAGTGGAAATTCTAATATGATTTGTTGATTCATTATATACAAGAAACGAAGAACTATACAAGAAAGCTTTTCAAGCTGTAAACACTGAAGAGTCAATTGCGGACGTTAAATACGGGTCTGAATTATTTGATGAATTTAATTTAAGAACACAGTGGGATGAAATTGAATCATACATCGCCAATTTTAAAGATCAAAATTTAGATTTCTTTTTAAAAATGCCGGATTTGAACAATGACCCAGAAACTTTTGAATTCATGGTTGGATTGAGCAATTCTGCCTGGGAAAAACTAAGTTCTGATAATCCTGATATGGTTTTACTTAGAAATTTAATTTTTGGCGAAGAAAACGATAATTCTTACACTAGAGCAAGAGATATGAGAAATTCAAAGCTAGTCGAATCTGTTACTGAACTTAACTAAAAGCCTGATTGGCTTTTTTTGTAATTTTTATAGTAATTTCTAGTACTTTTATCTTTAAATAATACTTTATAATTGTATTATCTATTTATTAGGAGGAAATTATGTCGATAAAGCGTATTGGTTTAAGAGTTGGTAATTCAATTAATGCAAGTCCTAATTTTGAAAAGATTAAGGAGTATACTGATTATTTAGTTGGCTGATTAACCCAAAGAGTTAAAAAAGCTCACGCAAAAGGAATTATAGTTGGAATAAGCGGTGGAATTGATTCAAGTTTGGTTGCTGCGTTAGCTAAAAAGGCTTTTCCTGATAATACGCTTGGTGTGGTAATGCCTATTGATTCAATGAGTTTTGATTTAGTTCATATTGAGGAGTTAATGAAAAATTTGGACCTACAAACAGTCACTGTAGATTTAAAAAATACTTTTGACGAAATTAAACGTGTAACGTGTGTAGATGACAAAATGTCTTTAAGCAACATTAAACCAAGATTAAGAATGACAACATTATATGCTCTGGCGCAACAACATAACTATATTGTTGCCGGAACTGACAATGAAGATGAATTATTCATTGGATATTTTACAAAACATGGTGATGGTGGAGTTGATATTTTGCCAATAAGCCGATTATTGAAAAACGAGGTGCGATTAATGGCCAGATATTTAAACGTTCCTGAATCTATCATTAATAAAAAACCATCGGCAGGTTTGTGAGAAGGTCAAAGCGATGAAGATGAACTTGGATTTTCTTATGCCGATTTAGATAATTATTTAAATAATAATTTTAATTTAATAAATAGTGATATAAAATTAAAAATCGATAGGTTGCATAAAAACACTCATCATAAAAGACAAAAGCCTTATCAACCAAAATCAATAAAAGAATTTTTTAAAAAGGAGAGATAAAATGGCAGGACATTCACATTCAGCAAACATAGCACACCGTAAAGGTGCTCAAGATAAAGCAAGAGGAAAAATATTTCAAAAATTATTTAAAGAAATTTATGTTGTTGCTACAGGACCGGGAGGAGCTGACGTAGACTCTAACCCGGCCTTAAAACTTGCAATAGCTAAGGCAAAATCAAAAAACATGCCAAAAGCAAATATTGAAAGAGCGTTAGCAAAAGCAAAAGGAGAAGCTAAAGATGGAGCAAATTTTGTTGAAACATTATTCAATGCAACAATAACAGGAGGAGCTACCTTCTTAATTAAAACTCTAAGTGATAACATGAATAGAACCAAATCTTCTATGGCTGCATTATTCAACCGTCAAAATGCGGTATTAGGCAAGACAGGTCAAGTTCCATTTCAATTTGATTTACAAGGAGTGTTAGAAGTTTCTAAAGATTTAATTGATGAAGATACAATAACACTGTGCGCACTAGAACATGGTGCAACAGACATCGACACTGATGAAAGTTCGTATCTAATTTCATGTGCTCCGGAAAGTTTTCCAGAACTTAAGGCCGCATTAGAAAACGAATTAGGAATCAGCGAATTTTTACAATGTGAAGTTACATATGTACCAAATTCAACTGTTGAATTTAGTGGAGAAAAAGCAGAAAAAATCAAGGAATTTATTGCCAAACTTGAAGATGATGATGATGTTCAAGAAGTATTCCACAACATAGAACTTCCAGAAGATAACGACGAATAATAACTAAAAATTCCAAATAAAAATTAACATCTCAAAAATGTTAATTTTTTGTTTATAGTAACCTTTTATTCTTTTTAAGAAATAATAAAAGGTTCTAGAATTGAAATAAATTCTTCCCAGTTTTCTTCAAACATCATGTGACCAGTTTTTGGAATAAAGACCGTTTTAATATTCTCAACATTTTCGCGAAAATATTTTAGACAATTTTCTCTGTCAATTACTCCATCTTTTTCACCTAGAATTAATAAAGAAGGCACTTTAATTGATTTTAATCCATCTTCAATTTGGTTATGAAGTTCTAATACAGGTAATGAATTACCTAATTTAATTACATCTGGGTTATTGTAATCGTTAGGATTGAAATTTTCTTTAGCTAGTTTCATTCATTTTTTATCGTTTGTAAATTTACTAATATCATAGTAAAGAACAGATAAAAAGTTTAAAAATTCTTCAAAATTCTTCGGAAAATATGTTGAATTATAAGTATCAACAGTTTTTAGAGATGTTTTATTCATCGGCGCAACAAACACCATTTTACCTATTAAATCAGGACGCAATTTATAAGCTAATGAAATAATTCCACCCCCCATTGAGTGACCAATTAATGTTACATCTTTAAGATTGTTATCAATTATAAATTTGATTAACAATTTTGCATATTGGTTCACACTTAACTCATGATTTTTTATTGCCTTTACACCATTGCAACCTGGGAATTGAATTGCGTAATAGTCTGTTTTTATTCAATAATTTTCAAAAATTAAAAATGTCGCTGGTTTTGAGTTGAAACCATGAACAAATATTACAGGCTTATGTGGTTGTTTATTATTTTTAAAAACATAAGGATAATCATATTTAATATTCATATTGCCTCCTTGGCATTTACATTTTACCAACACAATAAGATTTAAATAAATAAATTAGGTTAAATCGGTTAATATGGTATAAATTAATTGCGATGAGTCGTCATTGAGGTTGTATAACTTTAATGTACCGCCTGTTTCCACAAACAGGTGTTTTTTATGCTTTTTTGTATAAAAAAAAGTTTGCCATATTAACAAACTATTTATTATTTACTAATTCAAGATTTCAAATTTCTTCGATTAAATCAGTATCCATACGATATGATGAAGCAGATTTAATGGTTGCTTCAGTGTATGAAAATGCTTTTTTATCTGGCGAGATTTCGTTTAAATGTTTAATAAGTTGAGTATCGTATTGTTCTACTTCATGATTTAAATTATTGTAGTCATAGAAGTTTTCGTATACACGGTTTAATTTAGGTTTAACGTGTCCGTCATTAAGTCTGTGACCAATTGTTAATCCAACTACAGGGAATGCTTGACCTTTTATATTTAATAAGTCAATTATTTCTTTTTCGATCGTTCTGACAAGACCTATAAAACAAGTTCCTAATCCTAAATCTGTAGCAATATCTTGAGCCATTGTAGCTTGTATAAATGCATCACCAACTGCCACTGTATAAGATTCAGACGAATGACTATTATATTGTAGTTCTGGGTGTTTTAATTTTGCAATATTCATTCTATTGTAGTCTGCTAAAAAAACCAAAAACATATCGCATGATTTTATTGCACCAGTATATTTACTAGTTTCTCCTAATTTATTTAATATTTCTCTATCTCTTATCACAATAACACTCGATGAATGTCAATTTGAAGATGTCGGTGCAGATTTAATAACATTTATTATTTTATTGTAATCTTCATCGGTAATTTTTTTGTTTGTGTCGTATTCACGAACACTGTATCTTTCGATAGCTTTATTATAAAAACTCATTTTACTCCTTATTTCTTAAAAATGTTTCGTATGCTAATTTAACATTTTTATAACTTTTTCTGTGTTCTGGAATTAATCCATATTTTTCCATTGCTTGTTTATGTTTGAAAGTTCCATAACCTTTGTGTGTTTTGAACGAGTATTGAGGATATTTAATATCCAATTCATCCATATATCTGTCTCTCGAAACTTTCGCTAAAATTGAAGCAGCTGCGACAGTAAGAGATTTTGAATCGCCTTTCACTAAATTTAGTTGTTTCACAGTACAATTAGGCAATTTTTCATAATCTGTAATAACTAAATCAACATCATTAAATTGGTTCGCAATTTCAGTCATTAGTTTTACAGAGCTGGCTTTAGGATTTAATTTATCAACCTCAATACTGGTTAAAAATTTAATATCGTATTTAATAGCATCTCTTTTAATCTGTTCGAAAGCAATTTCTCTTTGTTTTGCATTTAATTTTTTAGAATCGTTTATTAATGGGCTTGAATAATTAGGAGGGAATACTACTCCCGCAACAACTAATGGGCCAGCACAGCAGCCTCTACCTGCTTCATCCAAACCTAAAACTTGTTTTAGATTTTTAAATTCTCTTAATTCGATATTAACTTTATATTCCATTTATCTCCTAATTAAAATTGTAGCAAAGCGCCACAAATCTAATTATTTTTTGTCAGTAATGTCAATTATTTTGTTAACCAATTCCTCTTTTTCCATTTTTTCATAGCCACTAATATACAATTTCTTAGCTATTTCGTATAAACGATAATTTGGAAGCATTAGCAATTTTTCTATTTTTTGTTGTCTATCAGTTTTAACTATCTCGGCTTCGGTTTCGTCTGCGGGTTGATTAGGCATTTGATTTTGTGAAGATTCTGGTGACACTGAATTATGATTGAAAATATTATTTAAGTCTGAAAACATGTTAGTGCTTTGGCCAATTGTCTTGATAAGCTCGAATTGTTTAGCGTTTGCAAAAGCGATATAAATAAATTTAGTTTCACGCACAAATCCATAATATAAAGATATTGTTAGGAACGAAATTATAATAGGTAATACTAATTGTAATATTTGTAAAGTGTTCAATTTTGTGTTTGAAGTGTTGCCTTTTGATATAAAGAAAGTAATAATTTCGAAAAAGCTTATAAACGACATTATTCCAAAAAAAGTGGCTGTACCAGGTTTTAAATGTTCAAAACTTTTATTTTGATAACTTTTAATCATTCCCAAAATGTATGATATAGATATCCATACTCATATTGCGATATACAACAATGGAATTAAGATGTTATAAATAAGGACTGAGCTATTATCTACTTTTGTTGTAAACACTCCATCTTTATATTGAAGTATAAATAGTGATATTTGATGTACTAATATTACTATCGCAACTACAAGTATAGATATTAATGAGCCAATCACGTATTTACGAAATGTTGTTTTTTCCAGCTTTCATAACTCGGCTGTACTATTTATGTTTAAATATGTTCTTTTCATTTTTCTCCTTAATTATTCTTCGTTTTTCAATTCGCTAAAATCAAAATCCGTAATGTTAAATTCATTTGGTATAGGTGCAAAAACAGTAACTTTTTTATCGCTGATTGGATGAATAAATTCTAATTTATAAGCATGTAAACGTTGATTGAATTCATCAATTTTTTTGTTATACACAGGATCTCCATAAACTGGGTGCCCAATATATTTTAAGTGTACACGAATTTGATGAGTACGACCAGTTTCAAGTTGACATCTCACTAACGATTTTGGTTCTTTTTCTAAATAAAAATGCTTAAGTAGATACACTGTGGTAATTGAATCTTTCCCATCCTTGTGGACAGTCATCTTCTTACGATCATTTGCGTGTCTGTTAATTGGTAAATTTATTTTGGTTATTTTATTTTCAATTAAACCATCGCAAATAGCCAAATATGAACGATGAATTTTATGATTTTTTAACATTTCAACCAATTTAACGTGGGTTTCATTATTTTTGGCTATAATTAGCAATCCACTTGTGTCTTTATCGATTCTATGAACTATGCCTGGCCTCAATAAACCATTTTCGTTTGATAGTGTCTTGAAATGAAACAGCAATCCATTTACCAATGTATCATCATGATGCCCTGGTGCTGGATGAACAACTAAATCTGTAGGTTTGTTTAAAACAACTAAATCATCATCTTCATAAACAATGTCTAAGTCCATTTTTCTAGGAACAACATTAGTTTCCTTATCGATTAATTTTGTAATAGTAATATTTCAACCTGGTTGAACAATGTATTTTGGTTTGTTGACTGGTATTGTATTATCGTTTAACAAAACCGCGCCTTGTAAGATTAATTGCTTAACATCGTTTCTTGATAATTCGGTATTATCTGAAATATATTTATCTATTCTCTCTTTATATGTAACTTCTAATTTAATCATATTAACATTATATATATAAAGTAAAAATAAGCACGCAATAAAAAAACGAACTTTTTTATAATTTTTTGGTTGTTTTATTAATTAATGCTTTTTATTCAAAATATTTGAGATTATCTAAAACGTTGTTTATTAATCAAGAAAAATCAAATTCAGGATTAATTGTTAGCGATCATGCAATTCCGTAAAAATTTGCCAACGCTTTGGTTTTATGATACTCGTTTAGATCGATTATTCTACTGCTATTTTCAGAGTAAGAATTAAGAAATTTTATCTCCAACTCTGGCGACAGCTCTAAGGCTGAAGCGCAATAAGAAAGATCAAAATAAATACTGTTCATACTAGAATATTCAAAGTCAATAAACTTAATATTGTTAGTATTATCAAGTAATATATTTTCTTTGTTTAAATCATTGTGGGACGGAACGTCATTAGTTAAAAATTCCGCATATGTTAACAGTGTTTTAATTATATTCGGAGTAAATACTAAGTTAAATTTTCTATGGTTATTTAACACTTCAATGTATTTTTCAATTCTTTGACGAATTACATTATCTTTTAATTTAATTCGGGAACAATGTAATTCAGATATTGCCTTCGCAATGTCAGTAATTATATATTCGTTACCAAAATTAATATCTAATGAATTTATGTATTTTCTAATTATCATATTTTCATTCTCAAATATAACTTTTTCATTACATTTTAGTTTGTCAAATAAAGATAATTTGTTTAGGTGATTAAACTCATTTTTTTGTTTGATTTGTATAAATAAATCATTTTGTACATAAGAAAGATTTGTCAATCCTCTTCCTATTTTTTTGTTATCGCCATTAATAACAAAATTTGAATATACCGATTCATAACCATGTTGTCTGAATTCATCAGATATAAATGTTATTTCTTCAAATTGTTGGTCAGTCATGCAAAATTCAGTTTTAACAATATCGGTGTTAAAATTCTGTGATTGAACCAATGTTATAGCGTCAAAAAAGGGATGGGCTTTACGAACTCATTCAAAATCTATTAATTCTATATCACCTGTTTCATTTATTAATATGTTTTTAGCGGATAAGTCACAGTGTGAAGTCACCAGATTGGCGTCTTTTGTGTATTTCTTGACTAAATCTGCGTATTTTTCACTGCCCTTTTTGTAGTAATGAAAATCCATTTTTGGCACATTTAATGGTAATTGGTGGAATTGTTTTATTTTTTTTATTACTTTCAGTTGAATTTCCTTCGTTAATTTGATATCTTCAAGTGTTTTTCCATCAAATCACTCACGAATTAATATTCCATTTTCATAAAATAAAGTCGTAGAGAGTGATTTTAAGACTTGTGCTTCAATATCATGATTAACGAGATTGGAAATAGGTATTCTAACCTGTACGTCTTTTCTTTTATATTTAGCCTTAAATGTGTAGTTGTGAAACCCCTTATATATAAATTTGATGTCAGAAAGTTCACTTAATAATTCTTTACTGATATTTTCTTTTAAGAATTGTATATAGTTTGTCATATTTAAATTATATCCTTACACTAAGTTTGGGTCACTTAATCTCGTATATGGCATTTGTCAAATATCAAAAATATATTTGATTAAGGATTCATGATATTTCATGAACTTATTCTCTCTTATCAAATTAATGACTGTGTCATAATCGGCTCACATTAATTGTTCAACTTCTTCTTTTTGAATTTCGAACTTCTCTATTTCTCAGTCAGTAAAACCGATGAAATAGTCACAAAATATTTTCTTTAGGTTGATTGTGAATGCCGCTTTTTGATGCAAAGGTTCAAAGTTATAACCAATTTCTTCTAACGCTTCTCGTTTTATTCCTTCAACAGCACTTTCTCCATGATCGACCGCTCCACCAACACTAACATCTCACAAACTAGGATATTTTGGTTTATTTGAAACTCTTTTTTGTATTAACATTTCACCCTTTTTATTAAATAAACACAGAAAAGCAACTATATGGTTGCTACCATACTCTAAACCTTCTCCGCGAATGAATGTTTTGCCTGTTTTTTGACGTTCATTGTCATAAATATCTAATAATTCCATTTGTATCTCCTATATCTTTTATTTATAAATATTATTGCATTTTAAATATTTTTTTATACTTTATATATGAAAAAAAATAGTAAATATAAATGGAAATTCGCATCTAAAAAACCGATTAAACTTTTTGCTTTATTTGTGGCAATATTTTTTTTAATTTTTATGTTAGCTTTTTTAGGTGTAATAATTTGAAAATCATTTGATATCGTTAAGGAGTTTGGATTTAAACCTTGGTCATTTGATTTTGATGATGTAGACGGTATTAAGGGAGGTATATTTAATTCAATAGCTATCTCTATAATAATTGCTATTTTTACATTAATTTTCAGTATTCCTTTATCAATAAAAAGTGCAGTTTTAATTACATTTAGACTTAATAATAAAGTAAGCAAGATTATAAAGCTAATTGTGAAAATAATAGGAAGCGCCCCTTCAGTGATTTTTGCATTGTATGCTCTCAATGTTTTAACGAATTTTACTCATTTTATGTTTAATTCGTTTAATGGAAAAAGTTTTATAGCATGTGTTTTGATGTTTATTATATTTAATTCTGCAGTTTTGATAAATAACTTAGTAAATTGTTTTGATTCCATAAATTTTAACCAGCAAAAAATTGCAAAAGATTTGTGAATAAATTCAACATTGATTATCTATAAATTACTATTAAAATCTAATAAAAAGCAAATTTTAAAATGTTGTTTTACGGCTTTTGTTAAAGTAGTTGGTGAGGCATCAGCAGCATCATTTATTATGATTAGTAATAATTCATATAATTTATGGTTTAGTGGCAAAAATTTCTTCAGCAACTCCGTTAAACCAGCTGCAACAATGGTAACAACTAACTTTTTCGCTTTTAAAAGTCGATATGTGAAAGAATATCTATTTGCATTATCATTAACATTAATTATTATGATTGGAGTAATTAATTTTCTTATTACTTTAATTATGAAAACAAATTCGTTTAAAACAACATACAAAGACAATTTAATTATATTGTCCAACAAGTGAAATAATGGAAATAATAAGGAATCCAAAAGAACTAAAATTTATGATAATATTCAAAAATCAATCGAGTGGTTATTTTTTACAATTATTGGCTTGTTAATCATTAGTGTTTTCGTTTATATCTTGATATTCGGATTTTTATCAGTAATTAAACCGACATCAACTATAAAATTTGGTGTAGATACGACGCTTTGATCGATGTCAACCACATTATATGGCGCTATTTGAACAGCAATTATCGTTATACCTTTTAGTTTGATGGTTTCACTTTATTTTGAGAGATTTTCAAGAAAAACGTTTTTTAGCAAGTTAATTAATTCACTATTAATAACAAGCGGAGGTTTACCTTCATTAGTACACGGTCTATTTGCGTATGGTATTTTTATCCATCTTTTTGGTTGAACATTAGATAAAGGTCACGATTCATCATTATTGGCTGGTGTTGCTTCTGTTGTTGTATTGTTAATACCGGTAATGATTAAACAGTTTAATAACGGATTCAAAAAAATTAACAAAACATTAATTAAACAAGCCGCAAATAAAGGTTTAAGTAACCAAAAAATATTTTTCAAATTAGTCCTTCCATTGATATCACCGACAATTTTTAATTGTTTCTTTATGGTGCTAACTCTATTTGTTGCTGAAGCATCACCATTTTTATTAACTTCAGGAAGACAAAATTCAAGAGTCTTTTCGTTGCTTTACCCTCAACAAACGTTAACAACAAGAATGGTGGCAGAATTAAATAAACACGGTTCTAATTCAGGTAATGTGATGTTGGAATGTGCTTTTATAGCTATTTTATTAACTTCTTTATTTTCTTTAATTACTCATTTTGCGACACCGTTATTGAATGTAAAAATGCAAGAAAAAGTTAAGGTGTATTTAATTAAAAACAAAATAGCCGCGTAGGCTATTTTTTAGTATTTTCAATTAAATTAACAACATCTTGTATTGTTTTTAATTTCAGTAATTCTTCATCACTGACACGAATTTTTAATTCGTCCTCAAGGTCAAAAACAAGTTCAGCCAAAGTTAATGAATCTATTTTAAGTTCTTTTAATTCAGAGTTTAATGAAACTTTAGACTTGGTAAATTTTTGCACTTTTTCAATAACTAAATTTGTAATATTCATAGCGTAATTATACAATAATAGCAAATCTTGGTTTATTGTTTATATCATTTAAAATTTTGACATTACTCAATTCATTTCATTTATTAATATGCAAGGGATTAATTTCGAATATAAGTATGCCATCATCGTTTAAATAATTTTTATAATGTTCAAGTATTTTTTTATAAAAATACCACCCTTCGTCTTTTGAATATAAAGCATGTTGTGGTTCTCATTTTAAATCTTTGTCATTATTTAAGATAATATTTTCATCGAGGTATGGAGGGTTAGATATTATTAAATCAAATTTTTCATTTACATTTGAAAATAAGTCACTTTGGATAATATTTACGTGTGTATCACTGCCAAGGTTATCAATTGCATTTTCCCTAGTTTGCTTGATAGCGATAGGATCAATATCAGAAAGAGTTACTTGTACTTTTGGCGCATTCACCTTAATTGCCAAACCAATAAAACCTGACCCGCAGCAAAGATCAAGTACTTTAAAATCATTGTTGTTTTTCACATATTTTTTTAAAACCAAATCAACCATTTCTTCAGTTTCATATCGAGGTATTAAAACCTTATGGTCTAGTTTTATCTTAGTATTTAAAAATTCAATATATCCCATAATATATTGAATAGGCATTCCTTTTTGAAGTTTTTTTAGTTCTTCATCAGAGATTATTTCGCTTAATCCATAACGACGTTTTTCTAATTTTAATTCTTCGATTGTAGGCATTATTTTAATCCACTTGCTGCTATTTTTTGGTTTTGTTCTTCAGTCAGCAAACTTTCAATAATTGAATCTAATTTGCCTTCAATTACTTGTTTTAAAGATGTGGAATAACCGATTCTATGGTCAGTTACACGGTCTTGAGGATAGTTATATGTTCTAATTTTTTCACTTCTGTCCCCGTGTCCCGCTAATTTTCTATAACCCGATTCTTCATCCTGTTTCTTTTGCATTTCAAGGTCGTAAAGTTTAGATCTAAGAACTGACATTGCAGCTTCTTTGTTTGCAATTTGGCTACGTTGATCTTGAGATGTTACCACAATTCCGGTTGGAATATGTGTAATTCTAATCGCTGAGTCAGTGGTATTAACACTTTGTCCTCCCGCTCCAGAAGAACGATATGTATCAATGTTAATATCTTGAGGTTTAATTTCAATATCTATACTATCATCAATTTCTGGCATTACTGTTACCGTTACTGTTGATGTATGAATACGCCCTGAACTTTCGGTTGTTGGTATTCTTTGGACTCTGTGCACACCTGTTTCAAATTTTAGTTTTGAGTAGGCGTTTTCGCCTTTGACCATAAATACTATTTGACTAAATCCGCCGGCATTTGCTGGCGAAGTTGAAAGAACACTTTGTTTAAAACCGACCTCTTCAGCGTATTTTGAATACATTCTGTATAAATCGCCGGCAAAAATGTTTGCTTCATCACCTCCGGCAGCTCCACGAATTTCAATGATAACGTTTTTATCATCATTTTCATCTTTTGGTAGAATAAGAATTTTTAATTCTCCCTCTAGTTCAACTAGCTGTGGTTCGTTTTCGTCAATGATAGATTTAGCGAATTCAACTTCGTCTTGATCTTTTGATGAAAGCATAGTTTTGGCCGTTGCTATGTCTTTTTCTAAGTTTAAATATTTAGTGAAAACATTGGCAATATCTTTAATTTTGCCAACTTCACGATTTATTTTTGTGTACTCCTTTATGTTGTTAATTACTGATTCTTCGGTTAATTTTTCGACTAGTTCATCATGTTTATTTTTGATACCCATTAATGATTTGTACATTGTTTGTTCCATAATCTAATATTATAAACTAAACCAGCAATATTTACATATGTCTTTAGGCGATAAATAAAAAAACGAGAATTTTCTCGTTATTATAGTAAGTGTATGTTTTGTTCAGCGAGTTCTTGCTTCATTTTTTCGGGCCAATATGAAGATTGGACCTCTCCGATATGGTGTTTTTCTAAAATTAACATACATAATCTGCTTTGTCCTATTCCACCACCAATTGTTAATGGTAAAAGATTATTTAATATGTTAGCGTGAAACTCCGACATTTCAGTCAATTCTTGGACACTTCTATTCGATTGCTTTAATAAAGCGTCTCTATCTACTCTAATACCCATGGACGAAATTTCAATTGCCTTATCAAGTCAAGGTGCATAAATAATTAAATCACCGTTCAAGTCTCAGTCATCATAATCAAAAGCTCGACGAGATTGCACATAACCAGATTTTAAAGGTCAGCCAATTTGATATATAAAAATTGTTCCTTTTTCTTTGGCTAGTTTTTGTTCCCTTTCCTCGGGAGTTAATTCAGGATAAAGATTTTCTAATTGTTGAGAACTGATAAAAAACACTTCTTTACTAAATTTTGTGTCTAATTTGAACTTTTCATTAATGTGTTTTTTGGTGAGTAAAACCGATTTATAAATCTTATTTACTGTATATTTTAAATACTCAATATTTCTATCTTTTTTATCTATTATTTTTTCTCAATCTCATTGGTCGACATAATATGAGTGTATATTATCCAATTCTTCCTCACGCCGAATTGCGTTCATATCGGTAAACAAACCTTCATAAAGATTGAAATCATAATCATGTAATGCCTGTCTTTTTCATTTTGCTAATGAGTGAACTATTTGCAATTCTTCTGTTGAATTTTTTGGTAAAAATGAAACCGGTTTTTCGCCATTTAAACCATCATTTAAACAAGATTCTGATGTAACAAATAGTGGTGCGGTAGCTCTCGTTAAATTTAACTCTAATTTGAGCAGGTCCTGGAAGTACGAGCGCAAATCTTGGATTGCGCTCTGCGTTTGTCTAATTGATAACTTTGATTTATACATTTTAACTCCTTAGTGAATAGATTATATAAGATTATTGTGTAATTTAAAATTTTCCTTATTCATTGAGAAATGAGTATTTTAAGATAACTCTTTAATTCATTTTTTTTGACAAACACTTATATATTAAATAAATACAAGGAATTCCTAAATTGGTTTCGCGATTAACGAGTCGATAACTATATGTCCTCATTGTAGCTTACTGATTGTCATAATAAAAACCAAAACAAATTGGCTCCATAAACATGTTTTTGGTCAAGAGTCTTATAAAACGATTAATTAACAAGAAAATACAATTCCCCATCCACAAAAGCGAATAACGTACTTATGTATTTTTTCTTATATATTAATAGTACTATATCAAAATTAAAAAACACATGTCTAGTATAAGTAATCTAAAGTCTTGTGACGACTTGGAATATTGTCGGGTATTATGATATTATTTGCCCTTTTTTTATTATTATTTTCTTGTTAATAGTTATAGCAATAATAAAAAAATAAAAAACCAAGCGTTTGCTTGATTAAAAATATTTATTTTTCGATTTTAACTTTGATACCAGGACCCATAGTAGGTGAGACAACCAAGTTTTGCATGTATGCGCCTTTAACTGCGGTAGGTTTTAGTTTTTTAATTAGTGAAATAACAGTTTGCGCGTTTTCAACTAATTTTGCTGTATCCATAGATACTTTTCCAATTTGAGTATGTACAATTCCGGCTTTATCTGTTCTATAGTTTGCTTTACCTTTTTTAAGTTCTTCAACTGCTTTTTCAGGAGTTGGAGTAACTGTGCCAGTTTTAGGGTTTGGCATTAGACCTTTAGGCCCAAGTTTTTTACCGTATTTACCTAATAATGGCATCATTGCTGGATCAGCAACCATTACGTCAAAGTCAAATTCGTCTTCTTTAATTTTTTGTTCTAAAGCAGCACCGTCAACTACTTGATCAGCACCCGCCGCCTTAGCAAGTTTTTGTTTTTCTGGGTTATTTGTAACTACTAATACTTTTACAGTTTTTCCTGTTCCATTAGGCAATAGAACTGAACCACGTAGTTGTTGGTCAGCTTTACGCACATCTAGGTTTAGTTTGAATACTAATTCGATTGATCCGTCAAATTTTGTGTATGAAGTTCTTTTAGCTAAGTCAATAGCTTCTGTTAAATCGTAAGCAACTGATTTATCAAATGATTCTCATGCAGCTTTAATTTTTTTACCAACTTTAGCCATTATTCTTCTCCTTCAGTTTCTTCTTCAACGGTGTCAAATGATGTATCTGAACCTTCTGCAGCGGCTCTAGCATCCTCATCTAATTGAGCCTCAAATGCTTCAGCGGCAGCAGCAGCTTTAGCAGCAGCTTTAGCAGCAGCTTTTTCAGCAGCAACATCATCTCAACCTTCGATTAAAATACCCATGTTTTTAGCTGTGCCAGCTATTGTAGCCATTGCAGATTCAACATCGTTTGTATTTAAATCAACTAGTTTGTATTCAGCGATTTCTTTAAGTTGTTGCAAAGTAATTGTTGCAACTTTAGTAGTTTTAGCGTTTGAGCTACCTTTTTGAATTCCAGCAGCTTTAATTAATTTGTAACTTGCAGGTGCAGTGTAAATTTTGAAATCAAATGTTTTATCTTTGTAAACAGTAATTTTAACTGGAACTGGTTCGTTACCTCTGTCACGTGTTGCGTCATTGAAAGCACGGGTGAAGTCAGGCATGTTAATACCTACACCAGCCAATTTTGGACCTGGTTTGGCTTGTCCCGCTGGGAATTCTAATTTACGTACACGAACAATATCAGATTTTGATTTTGCCATAATAAATTTATCCTTTCGATATTGTGGTTCTAGCGATATATATCTCCCACTAGTTTAGAGGCAATTATTAAATTGCTTTTTAATTATATATTAATGATTAATTTTTAAGATATTTATTTTTTCTACATTTTAAACTGTTAAATAACTGTTCTCATAATGAATGATTTACTGAATAATATAGAATTTAAGTCATATTTGTTTAAATAATATAGCAACATTATTTAATAAACACAATAATTCATTGTTATTAAATAAAATTATTTTTTGTAAAAAACCCTTCGCTCACCATAAAACCATAAACCTTTTTTTGTGGTTTTGGCGAGATTTTCGCTCTTTTTAAGTTCGTTTAAATATTGTATATTCTCATAATCATTAGTTCAATAATTTATATTTTTTCTATTTTTTGAAATATATTTTACTCTTGCTAAACCGGATTTCAGTAAATTTAATGCAATGTCTTTGTCATTATGGTTGAATACTTTGCATATCCATCTTTTATATTTATCTTCTGTAATTTTAACAATTTTGATAGGTTTTTTATTTAATAATTTGATAACTTCAACTTTAGCTTTTTGCGCAAAAAAATTTTCTAAATCAGCCACAGAATTATTGCTTTTTTTCGTTTCTGGCGTATCAATGCCATAAAAACGAATCCCTACTTTAACATTATCAATATAAGCATAAATTGTATCTCCGTCTGCTACATAATAACTATTTAATTTATAGTTAGAATATTGCGAAAAATTCATGGTACAAGCCAATGTTGATAAAGGAATAGATAGTAGCGGTATAAGTTTTAATCATTTCATATATTATTAATATCTTTCAGAGATTCCTTTTTTTAAAAAAAGTAAAAAAAATGTATTTTTACTGAAAAATGCAATAAAAAAGCAACAAAGTTGCTAATTATTAAATTTTTCTTTTAAAATAGTTTCGACTATTTCTATTGCTTTAGTTGGGTTTACTTGGCCACCAGAAATTTTCATTAGAGAACCTTGTATCATTTTTAATACTCTTTCGGGACGTGAAGTGTATTCACCAACTAATTTTGTATTTTGTTCAATTATTTCATTAACTCATTTTGTGATTATATTAGGGTCTGATATTTGTTCCAAATTGTGTTTTTTAACTAATTCATTGACATCGTCATGATAATTTTGTAATAATGGAATTAGTTTTTTAAATGAACGTCCACTTATAATATCTGAATCCATTAGTTGTATTGACTGAGATATTTGCTCTGGGTTAATATTTAGATCACAAACATGTTTTTGTGTTGAATTTGCTAATGAAACAATTTCAGCGAAAAACAATTTTGATAATTTTTCTTTATCAGGGTAATTAATTGAGTCAAAATATTTAGCCATTTCCAAATCATTTACTAATGAATTAATGTAAATATTTTGAATACCTTCTGATTTATAACGTTCAGTGCGTTCTCAAGGCAATTCATTCAGTTTTATATTACTTATGAATTCATCACTAATTTTTATAATTGGAATATTCGGTTCTGGGAAATATTTATAATCGACCCCACCAGTTTTTGTTCTCATTACTATATTTGATTGAGATTCAGGGTCAAATCTTTTTGTTTGTTGTAGAATTTTTTCTCCAGTACGCAATTTTTTGGTTTGTATTTCGATTTCGTTTTCAATAGCTTTTGCAATCCCTCTGAAAGTGTTGATATTCTTAATTTCAACCTTGGTTCCTAAATCATTAAAACCCTTAGGGCGTAATGAAATGTTGATATCAGCTCTTAAAGAACCTTCTTCCATTTTTGCGTCTGAAATTCCTAATGAAAGAGCAATTTGACGGATTGAGGAAACATAACTAACCGCTTGTTCGGGGCTTTTAATGCAAGGTGTAGTAACTATTTCTATTAACGGAGTACCAGCACGGTTATAATCTAGTTTAGTAACTTCTCCGTGGTGTTGTCTGGCGGTATCTTCTTCTAAGTGGATTCTTTCGATAGTTACAGTATCTCCAGTGTTTTGGTCAATAATTAAAGTACCATTTGAGCCTATTGGTTTAAAGAATTGTGTGATTTGATAACCTTTAGGTAAGTCGGTGTAAAAATAGTTTTTACGGTCAAAATGCAACTCAGTATCTATATCCATTTTTAATGCCTTAGCCAATTTTATAGCGCTAATTACTGCTTGTTTATTTAACAGAGGCAATGTGCCCGGATAACCTAAGTCGATTTGATTTATACATGTATTTGGTTCAGCATTGAAATCAATTTTAGCACTTGAGAACATTTTTGTTTTAGTGTTTAATTCAACATGAATTTCTATACCAATTATTGTTTCAAAACTATTCATTATTACCTCCTAAAAATTCTTCCATTCAAAGTGCAAATGAAAGCAATTTTTCATCTGTGTAAATTGATGTTTCTAATGCTATATTTACACCTAAACCATCAGAATTTTTGATTCATGGAACGGTGATTGAGGGCAAACCAGCTAAATTAGAAGTAGTTAGTATGTATTCCATATAATCTCTAGAAATATTTTTTGTTGATTCTATAAATGGCGCTATGTCGCCACTGGCAGGGAAAATAATTAAATCATATTTATCATGCAATTGGTCTCAGTATTGTTTTATTATTCGGCGAACTTGCTGTGCTTTGATTAAAAGTTCTTTTTGATTTTCAGAGTGTAAGAAAAAGCTACCCAATGTCAGTCTTCTTTGAACCATCGTTCCGAATCCTTGAGAACGAGTATTGGTCATTATTTCTTGTCAAGTTTGACCTTCTTTTCTTGAACCGAAAGCTATACCATTAAGATTGGCTAAGTTGCTTGATGCTTCAGAGTATGAAATAATATCATAAACTGGCTTTACAGCACGAATCAAATCTTCATTAATTTTTACCATCTCTATTGAAATATCAGTATTTTGAAGCTTTTTAATGATATTAGTATAGGATTCTTGAACCACATCTGACAGCAGATTAATATTTATGTCTAAAATCCCAATTTTTTTAGGTTTGATTTTTTCAATATTATTAATTTTAACTTCTACGGTCGTGAAATCGTTTTTATCAATGCCATATAGAACCTTTGAAATCACTGCAATGTCATTCACGTTGTGAGCAAAATAACTTACAGTGTCAAGTGATGAAGCATACGGGAACATCCCATACCGACTGATTGCACCATAACTAGGTTTGAATCCAACTAGCGAATTGTATGAAGCTGGTAAACGCACTGAGTCGCCGGTATCTGAACCTAATGAGAAGCAAATGTCTTTAGTTAATGTTGCGGCAGAACCAGAAGATGAACCTCCAACTAAACGTAGTGAGTCTAGTGGATTTTTTATCAAACCAAACGCACTAAAGGTACCTGTACCTCCCAATGCTAATTCGTCATTATAAACCTTTGCAACTGGAATAGCACCTGCATCAATTAATTTAGATACAGCAGTAGCGTTATAGCCTGGATGAAAATTTTCCAGTATTTTGCTTGAAGCAGTTGTTTTTGCCTCCTTAGTAGCAAAGACATCTTTAATTGTAAAAATAGCATTGTTTAGTAACCCGTCCCCAACTTTTTTAGGAGCATTAAAAATATGAGCAACAGCATTATTTTCGTCTTTTTCAATGGAAATTAAAGCTTTTTCGAGATTACCTAAATTTTTAATTTTCATTACTGTACCACCTTCGAAGTTATGATGTAATCTTCATCAGAATCATACGCATTTTTTAATGCTATTTCTTTAGTTATTGCTCCAGTGTAGTCAACTTCATCTTCTCTAAAAAAGTCAACTACCGGTGTTTCGTTGATATGGGTTAACGGTTTTACTCCGTTGGTATCTATTTTATTTAAAAAAGATAACTGTTTTTGAATACTGTTTCATTCAACTAAAATTTGATTAATTACTTCATCGCTTGGTTCAAGCATTAATGAACTAACTATTTCAACAAGTTTTGTTTTATCTATTTTTTTCATTTTTCCTCCTCGATTCAATTGATTGGATTTGCTGTAAATTGTTTATTATTTAAGTATTCTAAACTTCCTTCTAAATTGTTAAATTTTAATGAATATGAGTGTAAATAAAGTCTTCTGGCTCTCTTTGCTCCATATTTAATATCACCCAAAACAGGTGCTTTTAAGTTAGCACAAGTTAATCTAATTTGGTGTTTACGCCCACTTAATAAAGTAGCAAAGTATTGATTATTAATAACTTCGATTTTGGTTGTAGCTAACTTAGCATTATTTCGATTCTCTTGAGTAACGACCATTTTTTGTACTGAATCATCCTTTGAAGTCAAAAAAGAATAAATACCAGGTTCAATATGATGTTCGGGTATAAAAAGATACTTTTTGACTAATGAATCTTGTTTTGTGTTTAATTGGACAAGCGATTCATAGTTTTTGGCATAAATTATTAAACCACTTGTTAATTTATCCAATCTACCAACATGGCTTGGTTTAAATGCCGTGTTTTGAGTAAAGTTTAGATATGAATAGACCTGTTGGTCTAAGGAATTTTGGTTTGAGTGAACCTCAACACCTGGTAATTTATTTATTAATAGAATATTTTTATCTTCATAAATAATTTCAGAGTTCAAAGTTAGATTTGGATTTGATTTTAACAAAAATGCATCGGAATCATTTAAGCCATAAATAGTTATTGAATCATTTGAATTTATAATGTAATTTGGATCTTTATTGCGCTTTGAATTTATACGAATATCGCCTTTTCTTAATATTTTATGAATTCTTGATATAGGAACATTTTTATAAATAGAAGTTAAAAACTTTAGTAATTTACGACCTTGGTCATTACTGGTTGCGATAAATTCTTGTTTTGACATAACTAATAGAAAATAGTGGTAAAACCACTATTCGTATTGGTCCGGTCTTTGCGAATCAAAGAAACTAAAGTCTTCTTGAGATTCCGATTCCACTCCATCAATGAAGTTGAATTCAGTTAACTTTGGTAACTCAGCAAGAGTTCTAATTCTAAAATAATCATAAAATTTGTTTGTAATACCATACAAAACTGGATTTCCTGGTGTTGGACTAATTCCTACTTCTTCAATAACACCTTTAGCTAAAAGCGTGTTCATAACTTGTTCACTGGCGACGCCACGAATATTATTTACCATTGAACGAGTAACTGGTTGTTTATAAGCTACAATTCCAGCGACTTCTATAGCAGCATTTGATAAACGGTGTTTTTTAACCACTTGAACCATTTTTGTAATGTATTCTTTATAGGTTTCGCGTGTAGCTAGTTTGTAGATGTCATTAAAGTTTACAACCTTAAGTGCTCCATCACGGTTGTTATAGTCTTTGGTAAAATCAGCCATAACTTTTTTTGCTTCATGAATTGTGTTTAAGTTGAATATTTCTTTAACTTGTTCAAGAGATAACCCTTCATCTCCTTGAATATATAACAACGCTTCTAAAATATTATTTTTCATAATCTGGTCCTTTCGCAAATGTTATTGTTCCAAATTGTTCATTTTGTTCCATAGTAATTTTTTGCATTTTCACAAGCACTAATACAGCCATAAAGGTTATAACAAAGTGATTCATTGAAGGTTGATTAAAAATCATTTCAAATGTTACATTGTCAGTGGTTTTGAAAAGTTCTAAAATAAAAGGTATTTGATCTTGCGGAGTGAGTTGAAAATGGTCTAACTTGGTTTTTCTAAGTTTTTGCGCATATGTTCGTTCGAACATTTTTCTTAAAATTGTAATTAACTTAAGCGGTGTCGAATTACCGTCTAGTTGTGTTTTGTCATCATCAAGAAGATATTCCTCAATGTCGCTTGGTTTTTTGATAAAAATATTTGTACGTAATTCTTCGTGTTCGCGAAGTGTTTTAGATATTTCTTTAAATTGTTGATATTCATATAGACGACGTAAAATTTCACGCTTGTCTTCTTCAATTTCTGGTTTTTCTTCAGGAGTAAATAACATCATCTTTGTTTTCAAAGCAAGCAAAGTTGCGGCCATAACTAAATATTCACCAGCAAGATCTATTTCGTTTTCTTGCAAATCTTGAATTATTTTTAGATAAGCACTGGCCAATTCGGCAACATCGACATCCATAATATCTTTGTGTTTATCTTGGACTAATGCTAAAAGTAAATCTAATGGCCCATCAAAATTTTCGATACTTATATCAAATTTTTTATCGTCTGATTCATATAAATTATTCATTTTTGTCTAAACTCATTTCTATTTCGTTTTTTACTCTGTTAATGATTGCTAAATTATCCATTGCTAAAAAGTCTGTTGGTTTAATAGGTTTTAAAAATTTAACATTTACTATTATTTTTTTACCTCTATTTTTATTCAAGGCTTGGCGAGTATCGCTGATTGATACTGGCACAATTGTTAGATATTGGCTTTGGGCAACCTTAATAGCTCCTGCCTTAAATTCGCCCAATTCATTAGTCAAGATGCGTGTACCTTCGGGGAAAATAACTCCATAACGTTTATTATTTTTAACAAAATCCCCAAATTCATTAAGTGATTTAAGAGATTGGCGTAAATCCTGACGATTAATGAAGATTGTATCTAATAATTCTAAAACACCGCTTGCAAATTTTTTACGCTTTAATTCAATTTTGCCCAAAAATGTAGGAATTTTATTTCCTCCTAACATTGCAAAGTCTTTCTTTTCCAAAGCAGCTAAAATAATTAGCGGGTCAATATTAGATTTGTGGTTGGGCAATAGTAATGCAGGCGATTTAGGTAAGTCGTTATAACCTTCAACATTGATTTTCACATTGAAATATCACAATAACTGTTTTGCTCTTTTAAGTAAATAGTCATTTCTTTGTTGTGGAGTCAATTCATCCGGCATACGACGGTATTTTTTTACCATTGCCCTTAATCTTCAAAGACATCATAAAAAATGTCACCATAAAAAAACCATTTTAAAATTAAAACTCATTTTACACCTCCTCTAATGCCGCGATTGCTACTAGCATATTTCCTTCGTGGCTGGTTGAAATTTTTCAGTCTTCAAATGTTCAAACACCAGATTTTTCTTTGACAAGTTTAATTTTCGAAAAATCAAAAAATTTATTGTCAGCCTTAAATAGCGCTTCTTTAATCGCTCAAAGTGATGCTAAATATGTCACTCTAACCTCTTCGCTGGCTAAATTGTGAAGATAATCGATTTCCGATGGATGACAAAAGCGCTTTTCAAATCCTTGTTCTATAGATCTAAATCTATCAATTAAAACTAAATCGATTCCTAATTTCATAAGATTATTATATGTAAATTTTAATATAAATATAAATATTAATATTTAATTAATGTGATATTAATTCAGCATAATAATTAATTTATTAATTTTTTCAATAAAAGTGTTAATTTTTTCCATTTTAAGATGACATTTTCAAAAAAATGGAAAAGACAATGTATGAAGAAAAACCGCGGAATGTTATTAGAGAAAATTATCAATCAAACAATAAATTATTATGAAAAAAATAATTTGGCTTTCATAGAGAAAAAAAGTTTACCAATTAAGTTTTATAAAATTAATGAAAACCGTCAATTGTTTGATGCTTACATTTTCAAGAAGAGTACTGTTGACTATATTGGTTGTTTTGAAGGTCGTTTTATTGCATTTGAAGCTAAATCCACTAATGAATTTAGACTGCCTAATAGTAATATTAAAAAACACCAAGTTGAATATTTAGACAGAATTTATAAATCGGGTGGTTTTGCTTTTTTCATAATTTTATTTAGCAATGTTGATGAGTTTTATATTGTTAATTCAGTATATCTCAAAGATAATTGAAAAAATTCATGGAGCTATGATGAAATAAAAAAAATCGGTTTTCAAGTCGAACTCACATATCCTGGTGTGATTGACTTCTTACCGATAATTAAAGGTTTTAGTTAATAACATCTTTAAGGTATTTAGATGGTTTGAACTTTACAACACGTTTTTGTTCGATTGTAATGCTTTCTTTTGTAAATGGGTTTAGAGTTTCACGCCCTTTTCTAATTGATGTTTCAAAAGTTCCTAAGGAACTTAATTGTACTTTCTCATCATTTGTTAAACGCTCTTTAAGAACAAAAACAAATTTATCGAAAAAATCATTTGCAACTCTAACTGGTACATCCATTAAATCAGCTACTTCTGCCACGAATTCTTTTTTAGTCATAATGCATCCTTTCATGTATAAATGATTATTTGTATACAGTCATAATAATCATGCAATATTATTATAACAATTTTTGTCTAATTTGTGTTTGATAAACTATGAATAATTACCCAAAAGTATTGAAAAAAGGTGGTTATTACTCAAGTCCTGATTTATTTTTGAAAATTAACTTGATTGGACAACCCGTAAAATCAATAACTTGGCGTAGTTGTTTTTCAATATAACGTTCATAACTTCAGTGTAAGTATTTTTTGTTGTTTACAAAGATTAGAAATGTTGGTATTCTTGTGTCAAATAATTTTCTGGCAAAGTATATATTTAATCTACCTCCATTGTATGGTGCAGCAGGTTGTATTAATTGTGTCTCTCTTATTAAATTTGATAGTAATGATGGTTTTACATCCCGTTCAAGATTTGTTTTAACTTTAATGATTGTGTCAATTAGTTTATCTACGCGCTTATTATGCAATACCGAGATGAAACAGAAGGGGACTCATGGTACAAAATGAAATCTGTTTCTCATATTTTTTTCATAATTTATCATTGTGTTTGTTTCTTTTTCGATTAAATCTCATTTGTTTACTGCAATAATTATTGGTTTTGAATTTTCAAGTGCGTAGCCAATTATACGCGCATCAAAATGACTTAGTTCTCTTGAAGAATCAATCATAATAATCGATAAATCTGATTCATCAAGTGCGGAAATCGCGCGCATTAGTGCATATTTATCAATCATGTCAACGATTTTGCTTTTCTTAGTAATGCCGGCAGTATCAACAATCTCAAATTTTTCACCTTTTAACTCCACAACCGTTTTAACACTATCTCTGGTTGTGCCTGCTATATCACTAACAATTGAACGATCTTCACCAGAAAGGAGATTAAGAAGCGATGATTTTCCTGAATTTGGTCTACCAATAATTGATAATCTAAAGTTTCGGTCAGTCTTCTCGTCATCCAAATATAGGTTTTTAAGACATTCATCAAGGACATCTCCCACTCCATGGCCATGCTGTGCGCTAATTTGGAATATTTTGTCAGCTCCCAATGAATATCATGATCAGTTAAACATGTCGGTATTATCCAATTTATTAGCAACAACCACAACAGGCTTCTCGCTTTTTCTTAACATGCTTAAAATCATTTGATCATCATTTGTAATTTCGGCAGAACCGTCAACCATAAAAATAATTACATTAGCTTCCTCAATAGCTATTTTTGCTTGAGTTCTGATTTGTTCCTGAAATGGTCTATTTTCCACTTCTATACCACCGGTATCAATGACTCTAATTTCTTTACCGCTCCACTCAAAAGTTTCGTATAGTCTGTCTCTTGTAACACCTGGTTCATCGTATGTTATTGAACTTTTTTTGCCAACAAAACGATTAAAAAGTGTACTTTTTCCAACATTTGGTTTTCCAATGATTGCTATTACATTATTTCTCATTTACAACCGCCTTTATTAATCTTATTATTTCAACAACAACGGCTTCAAAATTCATCTCTGTACAATTAATAACATATGCATCATCAACAATTTTTAATGGATCATTTTTTCTGTTAGAGTCTTGTTCATCGCGCGCTTGGACTTCTTTGAGAACTTGGTGAAAATTTGTATTGTAGCCCAATTCTTTGTTTTGAAGGATTCTTCTATTTGCTCTCTCGTGAGCAGTAGCGGTTAAAAATATTTTAACTTCAGCATAAGGCATAATTCGATATGTTGTATCTCTACCATCCATAATATAACCTTTTTTAGCTTTAGTAATTTGTTGGATGTATTTAACAACGTATTCTCTAACGTGTTTGTAAACGGCAATATCTGATGAAATTTTCGATATTTTATCGGCTCTAATTAATGAACTGATATCGACACCGTCGCTATATATTCTTTCATGTTCATCCAAACTAATTTTTAAAATTTGGTCATCTAAAATAGCATTTACTGCTTTTTCATCTTTAGGGTCAATATTTTTGTTAGAAACAACATAAGCTATGGCTCTATAGACGCTACCAGAACTAATAAAAGTATATCCTAGACGCTTCGCCACTTCTTTTGATACAGTCGATTTGCCAGCACCAGACGGCCCATCGATTGCAACATTTATTTTTTTCATAAATCCTCCATTTGAATTGAAACCAATATAATTTATATTATTTAATATTACTAAAAAATATCATTTTTGAATTAAAGTTGTACTTTATTTATGACAATTTCAGCTGATTCAGCCATTGTTACGGTATCTTCGTTATTAAAACGAGATTCTAAACCCAAATCTAAGTTTGAACCGCTATTCAACATTTCATATACATTTTCATTCATAAATTTAGAGATATCTTTCCGTTGCAATGATACTGATTTAAATATATCTTTTTTAAAATTAGACAGTTTAGAAGTTAGTATTCCTAAATTAACCTGAAGGTCATATCAATCTCTAACTTCAATATATTTGATAACGTCGTTTACTTTTGATTTATAAGCAAATAAGCAAGGGTCAATCATAATTGAAATAAGTGAGTTATTTGGTTTCAACTTGTAATAAGTTGAAACATCTTCTAAAAATTCAGAATCTGCTTCCAGAAAACTAGCAAATAAACTTTGTTGGCTATAGTCATTGTGATTAAGATGTTCAATAAAATTTTGGTTCTTCTTTGTTTTCATAATATATATTATATTTTAAATAATAATTAAGATTAAAATAAAGAAAAAACACCGATTGGTGTTTATTTGAATTGTTTAATGAAATCTGTGTTTGTTGTATCCGAATATTGCTCAAGATCTTTCGAAAGTTTTTTTAGGTCTGAAGTTGAAAGTTCTGGAATAACAACCTTCAATAATATTTTTAAATCACCGGCACGATTGTTCTTTCTAACACCTTTGCCGCTTAGAACAAGTGTTTTGCCGTTTTGATAAGTTCTTCGTAATTTAATAGTTTCTGTTCCAAAAGGAGTGGGTACAAGTACTTCGTTTTCTTTGATTATATCTATAAATGAAACTGGATATTCTAGATAAATATTTAGATTATCCCTTTGGAAAAATTGATGAGCCTGAACATTAATTTCAACATATAAATCTCCTGAAGGGCCACCATTTTCACCTCGACCACCATAGCCGTTAAGTTTGATTCTATCACCATTATCAGAGCCGGCGGGAACTGAAAAAGTTACAACTTTTTCTTTTTTGATGTAAATTTTTCCTGAACAAACTTTACATTTATTTATTATTTTTTCTCCTTTACCTTTACATCTATTACATACCGAAGTGTTATTAATAATACCGAAAGGTGTTCTTTGTTGAATTTGCTGTTGCCCACTACCGTGACAAGAGTCGCAAGTAACAATATCGGCAGGTGTTTCTCCACCATGACCGTTACAATGGCTACATACTTCTCATTTATCTAGATTTTGTTTGACTTCCTTACCTCTTATTGATTCATTGAATGATATCTGTAAGCGCATTAACATATCGTTACCACGTGATGGTTCAAATGAATTACGGCCAAATCCACCAAATCCACTAAAGAAATTGCTGAAGATATCACCAAAACCACTAAAATCACCAAAACCACTAAATCCTTGTGGCCCTTCTTCAGAACCATATTTGTCGTAGTTTTCACGTTTTTGTTTATCGCTTAGAACTTCGTACGCCTCATTTAATTCTTGCATTTTTTTATCACTGGTTCCATCTTTTAACTTATCTGGGTGATATTGCATCGCAAGTTTTCGGTACGCTTGCTTAATTTCTTTTTCTGTTGCGTCTTTTGAAACGCCCAAAACTTTATAATAATCTTTTTTACTCATGACTTATATTTTAGCACAATAATAATTAGACTGCTAAATTAAATTGCCGTGATAAATAACATAATAAAATTAGTTTATTAGATAAAAAAGCTAATTCAATAAAAATTTATTTAATTTTTTTAAAAAGTCATTCACGTTTTGCAATTGTGTAGCTAGAATGGTAAGTTTTATAATAGGATTCGTTAACGATTAAACCTAGGAAAATAAAGTAAGAAAGCGATGATACGAACAAAGCAATATACATAAAAGTTCCGATTGCTCCATATTGGTTGTATTTAATTAACGATGTAAGATAACCAAAAGCACCAATAAATAACATATTTGGAAATGAAGCAATAAGAACGCCCGGTAATACAGAGTTTCACGATAATTTAAAACTTGGTGTTAGTTTGTAAATTAAAGTAAAACCAAAATATAAGACTATCATTAAATAAATATCGAAAGAAACATAGAAAAATATTTTTTCGCCAACTGAGTTTAAATTAGTTGAAATTAATTTATAGATAAAAATATAAAATGCGGTTACTAAGAATAAGTAAATACTTATACTAACAACAATAAAAAACCCCTTAATTCTATTTATGAAGAAGTTTCCTAATGTTTCATGTCCATAAATGTAATTTTGTGAGTAAATAAATCTTCCTCAGCCGTTTGAGCCCAGTCATGTTGATGTTAATAATAAAATGGCAATTGTTGTGTACTGTACACCGTGATTAATATTAAGATTTGGCACATTAATTAGGTTTTCAACCCCGGGAATGATTCTAACTAATATTACATTTAAAAATACATTATTGTAGTCTTGAATAAATGAAAGTAGGACAATAACTACCGTTAAGATAGGAACAAAAGAAACCAAAAAATAAAATGATAGAGAAATTGGTATAAAAGTTAGATCTTTGGCGGTAAAACGATTATACGTTCTATCAATTAATTCCTTTGTTTTGCTTTTATTTTTCCATGTAGTTTTTGGAGTTGCAATTCACAAAATAAGCATAATAAAAAATTTGATTATTTTTTCTAGTAATCACCATTGTTTATTTTCGTTAGGTATAACACTTTTATTAATAACTGATTTTTTAATCTTTTTATTATATGCCTTTTTTATTTTTTTTGGATTTTGGCCAGTGTAAATTTGTTCTTCGTTATTGCTCATATTAATATTATATGGAGATTTATGAAAAAAGCAACACAAGTATATTGAGTTGCTTATTAAAGGACTTGATTATGAGTGTTTATTTTTTATTTATTAATAATAAATTATTAATTGTCAATGCTATAGAAATAATCGTAAACACTGTGATAACAATTGAAAACGATAAAAAGATATTGATATAATGTTTCACAGGTAATAGAATTCATGTCACAATCATAGCAAAGTATGCAAATACTGATAAAATTACTATTATTTCAATAATTAGAGAGTTTTTTCTATATTCTATAAATACACAAGAATTGATATATTGATATAAAGATGTAAATCCTGCAAATATCATAAAGCAAAACATTAACGATATAAATGTAAACATAGGCAGAGCAGCAAATTTATTCACTTGTTCAATGATAGAGAATATTGAAACGGTTATTGAAATGAATAAATAGGTTAAAGAAGTTACTAAGAATAAAATTAATGATGTGCGATAATTTTTTTTATTCATAATTTTCCTTTCTTAATCTTTTGGCTAGTTCTAAAAGTAAAAGCTCCCTGATGTCAATACTGATACTTCCATTGTTTTCGTTTTGTATTCCTTTGAATTCGTCTATAAGTGAGTTTAAAACTCCCGATAGATTTTTATAATCGATTTCTTTAAATCTAGACATCAAAATATTGTATTCATTGTCTGAGGAAAAAACTCTTTTCAGACTACAAATTGTTTTATCTTTATGTGTAGAAATATTTAATATTTCCTGTTCAAATTTATATTTATCTTTGATTATTTCATTAATTTTCTTGCTGATTAAATTAAATTTTTTGAGATTCATCTTTTTAAAAATTAAATTAAATAACTCATTTAATTCAAACAGATGACCATTTAAATTGAGTTTGGAATTAATATAAATTAAGAAAGAATTAATATTATCTTTTGTGGGTACAAACGCATCGGATTTCATAAAATAGGAAACAAAGAAATTTGAAAAATACATATATTCAATGTGACTAATAATTTTTTTGATACTTAAAATATTTGATTTTGATATCAAAAATGCTAAATCCATCAACGCATTTTCTACTTTTTCATCACTTTTGTCGAGATTTTTTTTACTAAGCATGAAACTTTTAAAAAGTTGGTGTATTTTCATTGAAATTAAAAAGTAGCGTTTTGGAAGGAAAAATCCATTTTTGTTTCAAATTTTGTTTTTTTGTATAAATTTAGGCAAGAAGATTTCCACCGGCTTATTGTCATAAGAGTATTTTGCAAATAAACCATCGTTGTAAATAGTTTTTAAATTACCAATATTATTTAATTTACAGTTTTTTTCATAAGAAATGAAATCTAAATCGTTTGCCTTTCTGAAATAATCTTTATATTTTAGTTCAAGTGATTTAGAACCATGCAAAACGAAACCGTTTTTTTGCATTCTGAAAATTATATTTCTTTCGACATCATCCTTTTGTTCGTTTTTAGTAGTCATTTGTTTCAAAACTCTTATATTCAGAGTAACAAAAAGTTTCAATTTTAATCATTTATATGCCCTGAATCAGTTATATTCATAATATTTGTTAATATAAATTATTGAAAGCGAATTTAAGAATCAAATAACCTGCAAAAATAATAAAACAATTAGTAGAATATACAAATAAACGTAGGTTTTAAAAGCTATATCTTGTCCTTTATTTTTATTTTTCAGGATATTAAATAATTCAAAATTACTGGTACTTACCAAAACAAAAATGTATAAAATTACTGAAAAAAGCAGAGTAGAAAGAAACAAAAATAAGTAATATCTTTTCAAGCTGTTTTTGATTCAGTTTTTTTGTTTTAAAAAATTAATTTTATCTTTTAATAACATGTTGTACCTCACATAATATCTCTGTTATATTCCATTAGTTTTTCATACGCAATTTCATAAATCGTTTTTACTGTATCGTAAACCCGATTTACTTTAGATTTTGAGATTTTTAGTGAAATGAAGTTATTCCATTTGGAAGTGACATTATTTAAAGCTCTTTGTGCCTCCTCCAATGAATTCATTATTAATATTATATCTTTTGATTCGGCAATGTTTGTTAATTTTCCGAATATTTGGATAACAAATGCTTTGGAATAAGAATTATATTCTTTTAAGTTTTGAAGTTGACCTAAAAGCGTGCAAACCAAAACTCCTCCTTGTAATGCGACTTGTAGCTCCGGTATAGAATCAATATTCAAATGCGATAAGTTATTTCCTAAGGCATCTGCCGCGTATCAAAGCGGATCAGCTTTTTGCAATAAATCAATTACGTAGTTAATAGATCCGCCGATTGCATTATGAAAGTCATATCATGATTTAAAACATATATCAATTTTATTGCTAATTTTATTAAAATCGTTTTGGTCCACAAAGTGATTTATATCATATTTTCCCTCAGCTGTAAAGACACTTTGACTCTTGCGCTGAATTGTAAATAATGAATAATTTATGAGTCCATAATTTTCTTTCATTTTTAATTTTGAAATATTTTCTTCAAATTCTTTCTTCAAAGTATCAATTTCATTTTTAAATTTATAGATATCTAACTCGATTGCAACCGCGTTTACATTTTCATTTTGATAAATTGTTAGCATATTTCCTCCATTTAAACTTTTTTTATACTATACTGAAATTATATCCATAAAATATTAATTGCCATCCAAACTACAGAGTCAAGACCTTGATTTAAGGGAAAATGTGAAAAGTATCCATTTATAGTAGTTGTTTTGATAATTATTTTCAAAATTTAATTAAAAAACAGCCTTTGACGCTGTTATGTTAATTTAAATATAAATTCACAAAGTACAATGAAGACTGGAATTAGAATTATTGACATTATTGTTGAAAGCGCCGAAGCTCTCGCAGTGAAGTTTGGTGCTTTATTATACATTAATGATAGAGCAGCAGGAACCGTTCCCGGAGGCGTTACGCTAACAACAACAATAGTTAAACAAACTTCGGCTGGTATTTTTTTAGCAGTATAGAATGAATACATGATTCCAAGCATGATTAGCGGAACAATGATTAGTTTTATAAATGTGTATAACCAAACATATTTATCCGTAAAAACTTCTCTAAGGCGTTTTTCACTCATTTTCATACCAACTGTTAATCAGACAAGCGGTGTACATAAACGTGATAATGTTAAAACAACATTATTTACATAAGGTATGGTTGTGTGAAAATCCATTCATCCAGTAGGTTCGATATTGGTTGCTATGTAAAGATTTTTAGAGACATCAAAAATGTATTTGCTTGAGTCTTTTGCAATATAAATAGAGTTGAAATTAGTACCAAATTTTGCTTTCTTAACAACTTCTATTGTGTCGAAATAATTAACACCGTCTATTTGTTTCGCGAAAACATCAATTGGAATAGGGTCAATATCCTTTGTTGAGTTTCCTAATCCTGGAATTAACTGAGTTAATCATAAAAATAAACCTAAAATCGTAATCATTAATGTTGAATTGGTTGCTAACTTTTTACATGTTTGTTTAAAGTTATCTTTATTCATTTTAATACCAGAGATAATAACAAAAACAAATGTATATAAAGTTATTCTTTGCGGAATGTTCCACATACTTACACTAATTATTGCTCCGGCTTGAT
Organism: Mycoplasma zalophidermidis; assembly: GCF_024742155.1. NCBI lineage: Bacteria > Bacillati > Mycoplasmatota > Mollicutes > Mycoplasmatales > Mycoplasmataceae > Mycoplasma > Mycoplasma zalophidermidis. The sequence goes on from NZ_JANSFS010000001.1 coordinate 93,765, forward strand.
GCGATGTTCCTTGATAAAATTCGCTAATTACAGGCAATCCAAATGTGGCTGTAGCCCCAAAAATTATCAGTATAAACATCATTAATGCGCGTTCTTTTGGCACATCATTATTCGTAGTGGCTGAAATTGTGCCTAGCATAGTTTTGTTTGAAGCATTTTTAACTAATTTTGGTAGTTTTCAATCAAATTTAACTCATAATCAAACAAAAAAGCAAAGAATTATGTAAAAAAGGAGCGATAACAACAATATTCATGCTTGCTCTTTGAGCTTATTAAGGGAAATGCTCGACATAAATCCTTTTAGAGCTATTGCTGGAACTGAAATTTCAAGAATAATTTTAGTAAAAGAGTTAATTCAAGATGATTTTAAAATTCCAAATTTAGTGAACAAATAACCTATTGATATCAATAAAATGCTCGCAATACATACACCAATGAGGTTAGAGTTGGTTATAGTAGATATAAACACTTCACGCATAATTATTGATTATACTCCCATAGATTTTTGATGATAGTAAGTTTATAAAAAAACAAAGTCAGCACTTTGTTTAAAAGTTCTCTATATCATCAATACGATTTTGGTGTCTACCGCCCTCAAATTCGGTGTTGATATATTCCTTAATCATTGCTTTAGCTTCATCAAGTGGTACTTGTCTTCCGCCCAAAACTAGAACATTGGCATTATTGTGTTGTTTTGCTAAGTGAGCATCTTCGACACTAGTAATTCTCGCAGCACGAATTCCATGGTGACGATTTAGTGCATATGAAATACCTAAACCTGTTCCACAAAATCCTAATCCAAAACTCACTTTATGTTCTTTCATATAATTGGCTAATTTATGACCCTGTAGTGAGTAAGAAACAGAAGTTGATGAATCGGCTGGGCCTAAATCTACAACTTCATATCCAAGTTCATTGATATAACTAATTAATTCATTTTTTAATTTGCAACCACCGTGGTCGCTAGCCATAGCTACTATTTTTTTACTCATAATTCTCCTTACATTTATGATTATTATAGTAAAAAGTATCCGTTTTTATTAATTTTTTCCGTTTTTTAAAAAGCAACCACTTTTCTGCTAATAAATGATATGAAAATTACAAAACAATATGATTCTAAAGACTGTGGTTTGCACGTTTTGCAATATCTTTTTATGAAGTTAAATAAAGAATATGTTGATATAAATTATTTAAAACTTAAAGCACACTATACTTCACAAGGGATAAATTTAGCGAACTTGAGTGAAATTGCAACGCAACACGGAGTAAAACTTGATTCATATAATGCAGATTTTGATTCAATTAAAAATATTAATAGAATTGATTTCCCTTTTTTAGTATTAGTTAAAAATAATGGGTTAGCACACTATTTAATAGTAGAGAAAATTACGCATAAATGTTTAGTGGTACAAGATTCTAATATTGGTGGTAGAAATAAACTTTCTTTTGAAGAGTTTAAATCTATTTACCAAAATGTAATCATTTTTGCTTATAAATTGGATAATTCAAAAAACAAAAAAACCATAAATGAAATTGAAGACAAAGTTAGTTCAATGTTTACATTTACAAAACAAACATTCGGTTTATTATTACTTGCCGTTTTATCGGTTATATTAACATTTAGTTCTTCATTTTTTGTAAAACTAACTTTTGATTATGTCTTACCCAATAATTTAGTTAAAACATTAACTGTTTTATTTATTTCATTTTTATGAATAAATATTCTCCGATTTATAAATTCTTCGATAAAAGACATAATTATAAGAAAGTTATCCAATAAAATCGAGTTAGAAATTTCTGAGAATTTTTATTTGAAAATTCAAAGATTGCCGATTAATGAATTGAATAAAATGACACATAACGAACTAATAAAGAGGGCTAGTTATATTAATTTTATCGCAAATTATAAAGCTAATTTTGTTTATTCTTTTTTTATAGAAACAGCGTCAATTGTTGTTAGTTGTGTTTTACTAATCTGATTGAATTATTTATTATTTTTGATAATTTTAATATTCTTAATATTTGCTGTTTTTACAAATGTTATTTTTCAAATGCATATTAATAGAAAATATAATGACTTTATTTCAAAAACCCATCAAAAAGCACAATCAGATTTAGATGTTATATTTACACTAAATACTTTTAATTCTTCTCTTGATCAAAATTATAAAGAGTTAAGAAGAAGGGAAAAGATGCTTAAAAGTATGAATGCAGATTATTCAATGTTTAATAAAAAAAATTCGAACAATTTACTTGTTGATTTGGTAATTGGAAATTTGGGGATGATTATTGTGTTTACAGGGTGTCTATTAATTTTCAAGAATTCTTTAACGGTTGGTACATTAGTAATGGTTCTTACAACATTAAATTATTTTGTACAACCCATTACTTCATTAACCGCAATAACAATGATGAAAAATATTGTTAATAAACATATTCAAATGGTAAATTTTATTTTAAATCTAAACGAATCTAAAATAAAAAGTGAAGGGGTTGAAATTGAAAATATAGACAAAATTGAATTAACCGATATTAATTTCGGGTATGATTATGGCAAAAAAATTCTAAACATTAAAAGTTTAGTATTAGCAAAAAATACTCAAATTATAGGCTCTAACGGTAGTGGAAAAACCACTTTATTAAATTTGCTAAATTACAGAATTTGCAATTGATTAGGTCAAATTAGGATTAACGATATAGATCTCGATTTTATAGATAATGAAAATCTTAAAGAAAATTCGATTTTGATAACTTCTGATCCGTATCTACCATCTTTCAATATTATTGAATTTATTACATCAAATAATAAACAAAATCAAGAAACATTATTGGAAAATATTAAAAAATATAAATTGGATGAATTAATGGAATTATTAAGGTTGAATTTAAATACAGAACTAGTTAATAATGGTTCTAACATTTCTAAGGGTCAAAAACAATTTATTGTGCTGCTTAAACTATTTACTAAAAAATATAGACTTATAATGTTAGATGAGGCTTTTGATAATGTTGATGAAAAAATATTTAAATTGATGATTCGAAAAATAAAAGAATATCAAAAAGATGCTTTCTTTATTGAAATCAACCATAATAAAAAATATGTGCATGTAAACAAGGAGGTAGATTTTGACAAAATTAACAAAATTAACTAAGTGATTTTGACTATACTTGGCTGCTATAACCCTATTATCCATTTTTGTTTTATACTTCGTGTTAACATATAAGATTGAAAAAACTATTAAGATTAATTTCATTGTTGATGAAAAGAAGAATTTAGTGCTATTAGCTCCTGAAAGGTCTTTATTCTATATTGAAAAAAATAAAGAAATATCAATAAACTATGATAATAAAATCTACCTATTAAAGGTAAGTGCAGTTAAAAAAATAAATGAAAATGTTTTAGTTACTTTTTACAAATTACCACGAAATATGAGACTAATTTCAAACACGCATATTGAAGGTGTACTATACTATGACAAAGGTTCGATTTTATCTAATTTTATATCAATGGAGTATTAGGTCATTATTATATAATTTACATATGGTTGAAATTAATATTAATATTGAAAATGGTACATCGTTCCATTTTGAAAATGAATACAAACAAATATTAAGGAATCTACAAGATTATTTTAATATCGATAAAACAATTGTTTTGGATGTTTCGATAGTAAATAATCAAAAAATCAAAAAATTAAACAAAAAATACCGCGGTAAGGATTACGCAACCGATATTTTGTCATTTGATTTTGGAAATGATGACTTCTATAATGAATTACCGATTTTACCGATTGGTGAATTAATTATTAGTCACGAAAAAGTTGAGTCTCAAGCCATTGAATTTAATCACTCTGTGAGAAGAGAGTATTGTTATTTATTTGCTCACGGATTAATTCATTTAATGGGTTATGATCATGAAACGGAAATCGAAAAAGTTGAAATGGACAAAATGGTTGATAGTATATTCAACCCATTAGGTATTACAAGAGAGGAATAAAAATGGACGTAAAAAAATTAAAATCACTTTTACAGTATTCATACTGCCCTTGATCACGCTTTAAAGTGGCGGCCGTCGCAATTGATGCAGAAGGGAGAGAATGACCAGGCGTTAACGTCGAAAATGCTGCTTTTCCATCTGGATTATGTGCTGAACGTTCAGCTTTGTTTGGTTCAGTTGCACACGGCGCAGTGGTAGGAACATTTAAGGAAATTCACATTATTTCGTCTGGGGCTGGTGTGGTTTCACCATGTGCTGGTTGTAGACAAGTATTGACTGAATTTATGCAAGATGATGCATTAGTTCACTTATACAATGGTGAGGGGGATGTAGTTAAAACATTCAAATTAGTTGAATTAGTACCTTTACCAATTAGAAGTGAGCAAATTAAGTAATGAAGGTAAGTATTGTAACCATTATCGGAAGACCAAATGTTGGTAAATCATCGTTACTGAACCAAATTTTAAACTATGAACTTGCTATAGTTTCCAACATACCACAAACAACAAGAGATCAAATTAATGGTGTTTATAATGAACCTGGTTACCAAATTGTCTTTGTTGATACTCCTGGAATACACAAACCATTAAATAAATTAGGCGAATCATTAAACAAGAATGCGTACAATTCATTGAAGGATATTGACTGTATCTTATTTCTTTCGCCTGTAAATGAAAATATCGGGGCGGGAGATAAGGTAATTTTAGAGAAAATACAAAATCAAAAAAATAAAATAGCTGTTATTTCAAAAGTGGACTTAGCCAAATCGCCAGATATTTTATTGGCTAAAGTTGAAGAATTAAGATCATTTGGTTTTGAAAAAATATACAGTATTTCAACCGATAATATCTCTTCAATTAAGAGTTTAATAGAGGAATTGAAATCATATTGTTACGATGGGGAACCATATTATGATGAGGATTTTATAACTGATAAATCAATGAGATTTATGGCTAAAGAAATAATTAGAGTTTCAGCAATGAAATTGCTTCGTGAAGAACTTCCTCACTCAATTGCTGTTGAGGTCAGTGAATTTATTGAAAATGAAAATCAAATTAATATCGAAGCCCTAATTTTTGTAAAAAAACCTTCACAAAAAGGAATGGTTATTGGTAAAGATGGGCAAATGATAAAAAATATAGGCATTAATGCCCGTAAACATATGTCGATGCTATTTGGTGCTAAAGTCGATTTGCGTCTAAAAGTTAAAATAGCTGATAAATGGATAAATGATCCTAAATTTTTAAAGAAAATGGGATATTAAAGGAGAAAATATGAATAGAAAGTATTTGGACAAAGTGTTTAAAGAACACAATATTGACGCTATCGTGTCGGAAGCGCCGCAAACCAGATTATGATTAACCGGCATTCAAACAACTGATGGGTATGTAATTATTGAGAGAAACGAAGCGCATTTATTTGTCGATGGAAGATACATTGAATTTGCTCGCAATAATGCTAAAAATGTTAATATTCACTTATTGGTCGGAACTTCTCTGAAAGATTTTTTTGCAGAAAAAAAATACAACAAAGTTGCTTTTGAGGAAGATTATTTAAACCTTCAAACACACAAATATTTACAAAGCATAATTAATCCAACCGAAGAAGTTTTCATCCGTGGTCAAGAATTACGTATTTTAAAATCAAATGAAGAAATTGAAATAATGCAAAAATCAATAGATATTTCTTTAGAAGCTCTTAAAGAACTTTATAAATGAATAAAACCAGGCATGACTGAAAAGGAAGTGGCTGCGAAATTAAATTATTTAATGAAGTTAAATGGTGCCGAGAAAGAAAGTTTTGATGAGATTGTTGCTACAGGACCTTCTTCAGCTGAACCTCACCATCACCCAACAGATAGAAAATTAGTTGCCGGTGATTTATTAAAGATTGATTTCGGAGCTTTGTATAAAGGGTATTCTGCTGACATCACCAGAACAATTATTATGCCTGACGAAAATGGTAAGGTTAACATTAACAATCCAAAAGCAAAAGAAATTTTAGACATTGTTTTAGAAGCTGCTAAAGCTGGTAGAGATGCAGTTAAGCCCGGCATTAAAGCAAGCACCATCGATAAAATTTGTCGTGACTACATCAATAACGCTGGTTACGGTGAGTATTTTGTTCACGGTACTGGTCATGGTTTGGGTATTGATGTTCATGAATTGCCATATGTAAGTTCTAGAGGTTATGATTACATCTTAGAACCTGGTATGGTCATCACAGTTGAACCTGGAATTTATATTGAGGGTCTTGGCGGTGCTAGAAATGAAGATGATGTCTTAGTCACGGAAACGGGACATTATGTCTTTTCTAAACCAGAAGAAAGATCTTAATAATTTATGAAACAAGAAGATTTGTTAAAATATGAATCTCAGAGGGACGACGTTTTAAAGACACCTTTCATTTCCTATGAAGAACGTGTTTCAATTCTTAAAAAAATAAAATCAATAATTAAAGAAAACATTAACAATATAAACTTTTCTTTAAAAAAAGACTTAAACAAACATGAGAATGAAGTTTATTTTTCTGAAATTGGTTTAATTTTGAATGAAATTAGATTTGTACTTAAAAATCTAAAAAAATGAATGAAACCTAAAAAAGTTAAAACACCATTAGCTTTATTTTCTGGTGCTTCTAAAATTATTCAACAGGCATTGGGGCATTGTCTAATTATTAGTCCTTGAAATTATCCATTTTATTTAACATTTATGCCTTTAATTTCTGCTATAGCAGCTGGGAATAGAGTGATAATAAAGACATCTGAACTATCAAAACATTCTTCTAGTTTGATAATGAAAATTATTAATGAAGATTTAAAAACAGATAAGGTATATGTTATGAGTTCTGACGTTAATGATGTTAAAGAGATGTTAAAAAATAAATTCGATTTCGTCTTTTTCACTGGTTCGGAACGTGTAGGGAAGTTAATCACTGAACAAGTTTCTAGGTTTCACACTCCAATAACTCTTGAGCTCGGTGGTAAATGTCCAGTTATTCTAGATGATAGTGCAGACTTAAGGAATGCAGCCAATAAAATTATGACTGCTAAGTTTATAAATAGCGGTCAAACTTGTGTTGCTCCAGACTATATTGTTGTTCCTAAAAATAAAGGAACTAAATTTATAGAATATTGTCAAGATTACATAAATGCAAAATTAGATAAACTTGAGAATTATCCTAAAATAATTAGCGAGGAACATCACAAAAGAATTATGGGTTTAATTCCCAATGATGTCAACGTTCAATACACTGATACTCAAATTTTGCCAAAAGCGTTCATTTCTGATTGAAATAATAAAATTATGAAGCAGGAAGTATTTGGCCCATTGTTACCTGTTATTGAGTATCAAGATTTTTCAGAAATAGTCCGCAAGATTTCTGAAAAATCAGAACCATTAGCAACTTATGTTTTTACAAAAGAAAAAAAATTTGTCGATGAAGTTTTTAAAAATATACGCACTGGTGCTTTAGTAATTAACGATTTAATGGTTCAGTTAGCTAACCATTATTTACCTTTTGGTGGTGTCGGAGCATCAGGACATGGACGCAGTCGGGGATATGCTGGATTTTTAGAATTTTCAAATTCAGTCAGTTATTATCGGAGAACTTGATTTTCTACTGAATTGAGTGAGCATCCGTATTCTGAATTAAAACTGAAAATTTTAAAGAAAATTATTAAATAAAATGTGTTTTTTTTGCAAAAGCGATTGAAAACACATTTTTTTAATAAAAATATTAAGTTTTTCAAAAAAGTATATATAATGAATTTATGAAAGAATTAGATAAAATTACACCATTAGAAAAAGACTTTGCGAAGTGATACACCGATGTCGTAAAACAAGGCAACCTAATTGCGTATGGACCATTAAAAGGTACATTAGTCTTTAAGCCTAATTCATTTGGTATTTGAGAGTTGATTCAAAAATACTTAAATGAAGAATTTAAACAACAAGGAGTTCAAAACGTTTATCTTCCTTTGTTAATACCTGAAAGATTATTTAACAAAGAAAAAGATCATATAGAAGGGTTTAACCCTGAGTTAGCAACTATTACACAAGTTGGAGAAGCTAAATTAGAAGAAAAGGTTTTTGTTAGACCAACATCAGAAGTATTATTTGCTGATTTATTTAAAAACTCAATTGAATCTTACAAGGATCTACCGATTATTTATAATCAATGAGCGAATGTTATTCGTTGAGAAAAAACAACTAACCCATTTTTAAGAAGTCGGGAATTTTTATGACAAGAAGGTCACACATGTCATAATAATGCAATGGAGGCGCGTCAATTAACAAGAATAATGATTTCACTTTATGCAAAATTTCTTAAAAATTACTTAGCGATCCCTGTAATTGTTGGTAAGAAAACACCTAAAGAAAAATTTGCAGGAGCATGTAGCACATATACAGTGGAAGCTATGATGAAGGACGGCAGAGCCTTACAAGCAGGCACCAGCCACTATCTTGCTCAAAATTTTTCAAAACCTTTTGAAATTACTTTTAAGGATGAAAATAACAATATTCAATTTGCTTATCAGACATCATGGGGTGTTTCTACTCGATTGTTGGGAGCAATTATTATGACCCATGGTGATAATAGAGGAATAATTATTCCGCCTAGAATTGCACCAACACAAATTGATATTCTTGAATTGTTTGCATCTAAAAACCCAAAAGTAAGTGAAGTAGCAAAACAATTAGTTAAAGATTTAGGAAGAATCTATAGAGTAAGATTAGATAATTCCGATAAAAACCCTGGATTTAAAGCTTCTAATTCTGAAATCCAAGGCACGCCACTAAGAATTGAAATTGGTCCTAGAGACCTTGAAAACAATATGGTAACAATAGTTCGTAGAGACACTCTAGATAAAATTGTAATGCCAATCAATCAAGTTAAAAAAGAAGTAAAAACTTTACTTAATGACATTCACAATAATCTATACGCAACAGCAAAAGAAAGATTAGACAAAAATATTGTTGCCGTTGACACATACGAGGAATTTGCGGATCAAATTTCTAAATCTAAATTCGTTTTAGCTCCTTTCTGTTGTCATGACGAAGAAGAGGAAGAAATTAAAGCTGAAACAGGTGCTACCGCACGTTGTATTCCCAAATCAATGGAAAGAGACGAAAAAATGAAACCATGTATTACGTGCCATCGTATTACAAAACGTTTTGTGATTTTTGCACGCGCTTACTAATGGATTAACTTAGCGTTTTGCTAGGTTTTTTTAATTAGGAGATAATATGAATTCTTTTTTAATCCAAAACTTCTCGAATTATAATTTAACGCAACTCGAAAAATATAAAGGTGTTAAAGATATATGTCAATTAGAATTAGGTCGAGCCAAAAGTAAAAGAATGAATGAATTTAAAAATGGCAAGAAACCTTCAACGTTAACTAGCGATATAAAAAACTTATACAACTATTACTCAGAAAATATGCAAAGAGTGTTGGTATGTATGAGTGACATTAGCCGCGAAATATTAGATAATGAGTTGTTAGACCCTTGCGATGACCCATTCTGGTGAGATATGCTTTGCTCTAAAACAACTTATTATAAAAGACGAGCCGCAATGGTTGATGAGTTCTTATTTTATTACTTCGATAGTTTTTAGAAGTGAGCGCTACGGCGCTCATTTCTAATTTATGAAGAAAATGCTAATCATTATTTATGGTTTTGTTCTTTTAAATTATAATGATAATAATAGGCTGGGGGAATTATGAATGAAAGTAATATCAGATTTAAAAAATTTTGCGATTCAATAGGTTTTAAAATTCCGGATAATTTGATAAAAACTGAACTCGAAGTTACAAAGTACGAAACCGATATTGATCAAATCAGTGTTAATATAAACTTCAGAGATGAAATAAATCCTGAAGATTTTTTTGCTTTATTAACAGCCATAAGAGCAAATAAAATTTATAAAGTATTTATAACTTTTAGTTTTGACTTATTACAGTATAAACACACTAATTTAGTTAAATTTATTGAATATATAATCGCTACTAAAAGTAAATATTCAAAACTAAAAGTGTTTGATTGAAACAGAGAATTAATTGGTTTGGATGGTTCAAATTTTGAAGTTACTACTATTAGTGAGGAACGTTTTAATGAGTTTAAAGATTTAGTTGATCAGTTATCTAATTCATTGAATAAATATGGTTATAAAAATTTAAATCTAAAATTAATATATCAAAGTCTTGTATTAAAGGAACTTGATGCATCAAATCGAGATAATGACTTATTAGCCCAAGAACAATTTTTAAAATTGATGAATTCTAAACCCGTACAAAGCAAATCTTCGGATAGTAAACCTAGCAAAAAATGATCTAGAAAACAATATCAGGATGTTGAAATAATTAATATAAAACATTTACCGGAAAAAACAAATATAACTATTACAGGCGAAATATACGCTAGCGATTTAATAGTTACTAAAAATAAAAAATATATTTATTCATTTTCGATTACTGACCACACTGACGCAATTAATGCTAAATGATTTAGAGATGATGCACTTGATGAAGACATTCTAAATAAAGATTTAAAAAATGGAAATTTTATTAAATTATTTGGTACTACTGCATATCAAACATTTGGTAAACCAGAATGATTTATATATATTGATTCATTCGAAAAAGCTGAATCAATATATAAAAAACGTGTTGATACTGCTTCTGAGGACCAAAAAAGAATAGAATTGCATGTTTCATCTAAATTAAATACTATGGATGGATTATTTAATCCGCCTGACATTATTTCAAAAGCGGAAGAATTTGGTATGCCTGCCGTTGCAATTTGTGATTTAGATGCCGTTCAAGGTTATCCTAATTTTTACCAAAAAGCAAGAAAATCTAAAGTAAAAGGTTTATATGCCGCTTCTTTTTCAGTATTCCATAAAAACCCAATCATTTTTTATGGTGATGTTCCGAGTGGAAAAATTACCGATCATTCTTATGTTTCTTTTGATATTGAAACAACAGGTTTAAGTCCAAAGTTTCATGAATTAATTGAATATGGTTCATATGTAATTAATGTGAATAAAATTGCTCCTCAGCCAACACAATTTTTAGTAAAGCCCAAGGAAAAAATTAAACCATATACTACACAACTTACAGGGATTACACAAAAAGATATTGATAGTACTGGTCTTGACTGTAAAGTTGCATTACAAAAAATATATGATGATTTAAATGGCAAAATAGCTCTTGCGCACAACGCAAAATTTGACTACAACTTTATCAAAGAACAATTTAGGTTAAATAATATGGAATTTCCAAATGTTGTTGTTATTGATACTTTAGCAGTATCGAGATTAATTTTTTCTGAACGCAAAAAACACTCGCTTGGAGATTTAGCAGCTAATTTAGGTGTTAACTATAACCCGAATGTTGCTCACCGTGGAGATTATGATGCCAAAGTCCTAGCCGATATTTGATTGGAAATGATGCACACCATGTCAACTAAAAATATCTTCACATTTCAAGATTTATTAGAATTTAAACCGGAAAATGAATTCAAAGATCGTTTCCCGTATGCATTTACTAGCTTGGTTCGTAATCAATTGGGTTTAAAAAAACAATTTGCAATGGTAAGTGATTGTTTAACCAAAAATTATAGTTATGGGCCGAGAACATTTTATGAAGATATCAAACCCGATCCTGATTTATTATTTGGTTCAGGAACATTAAAATCTAAATTAATCGATGATTATTTTTATGCTTCACGTAGTCAATTTTTAGAGGAAATTAAACGTTATGATTATATTGAAATTCCAGCTCCACAGGTTTTCAAACATTGGGTTGACATGGAATTCATTACTAAAGACCAACTGCACGATGGATTGAAAGACATTATTTTAACTGCTAAAGAATATAATAAAATCCCTGTTGCTACAGGTGATGTTAGATATTCCGATAAAGCTGATAAAAAAGCTTTTGAAATTTTGGTTTATGCAAAAGGAATTGGTGCAGCTCGCCACTATTTATATAATTATGGAAGGGCCAAAGAAGGTACTCTAACTATTCCTGACCAGGAATTTTTAACTACTAATGAAATGTTGAATCAGTTTGAATTTCTTGGCGATGAAGATTTAATTAAAGAAATTGTAATTACTAATAGTCGCAGAATTGCTGATATGTGTGAGGAAGTCGTTGTTATAAAAGACAAGCTGTATACTCCTAAATTTGATGACTCTTCAAGAAAACTTAGAGAACTAGTTTATCAAAATGCAAAATTAAAATATGGTGATAATTTGCCTGAAATTGTCGACCAAAGAATCAAGGCTGAATTAACCCCTATTATTGAGTATGGTTTTGATGTAATCTATTGAATTTCACACAGGCTGGTCAAAAAATCATTGGATGAAGGTTATGTTGTTGGTAGTCGTGGTTCTGTTGGTTCGTCTCTTGTTGCGACACTAAGCGAAATATCTGAAGTTAACCCTCTACCACCATATTATTTATGTAATAAATGTAAGTTTTTTGAATTAGCAAATGTTCCTGGAATTACTTCTGCTTATGATTTAAAAAACAAAAAATGTCCTAACTGTGAAATCGATATGGAAAGAGACGGGCATAATATTGCTTTTGAAACATTTCTTGGTTTTAAAGCTGACAAAGTTCCCGATATTGACCTTAACTTTTCTGGCGAATTTCAAGGAGAAGTCCATAATGAAACGAGAAGATTATTTGGTCAAACACATACATTAAGGGCGGGAACAATATCTACAGTTGCACCTAAAACAGGTTTTGGCTATGTAAAGAATTTTATTGAAGAAACTCATACAGATTACTCAGATGCTTATGCTATGTATTTAGCGACTAAAATCGATGGTGTAAAACGCACTACAGGTCAACACCCGGGTGGTATTATCATTATTCCTACTGAATATGATGTTTACGATTTCACCCCAATTAATTATCCTGCCGATGATACAAATTCAACCTGATTCACTACTCACTTTGAATATAAAGCTATCCATGATAATGTTTTAAAACTTGACTTACTGGGGCATGATAACCCTACGATAATTAAAATGTTAGAAACATATACCGGATTGAGAATTGCTGATATTCCTAAAAATGATCCAGAAATTGTTAAGGTATTTAACTCTACAGATCCATTAGGTATAAAGCCATCCGATATTGGTGGTGAAGCAACTGGCGCCATAGGCTTACCTGAATTTGGTACTCAATTTGTTCGTCAAATGTTATTACAAGCTCAACCTAAATCGTTTGCCGATTTAGTATCCATATCAGGGTTAAGTCATGGGACAAATGTTTGAATTGGAAATAATCAAGATTTAATTATGAAAGAGGGCTTTAGACTTCCTGACATTTTCTGTTGTCGTGACGATATTCTTGCTAAATTGGTTGCTGAAGGTGTTCCGAATCGTTATGCGTTTAACATTATGGAAAAGGTTCGTAAAGGTAAAGGTTTAACACCTGAAGAACAAGCTGAATTAAGAAAATACAATGTTCCTGAATGGCAGATAGATTCAATGCTTAAGATTGCATATATGTTCCCTAAGGCTCACGCAGTCGCATATGTTCTAATGGCTTGATGAATTGGTTGATTCAAAATAAATCAACCTTTAGCATTCTATGCATCTTATTTTGCAACTCACGCAAAAGCCGTTGATGTAGAAAGCATGGTGGATGTGCGTAACGGAAAAAAAGCTCACAATAAGTTAGTTCAGCTTCAATCCGTTAATCGTAAAGAGTTAGATAATAAATCAATTGATTTAATGCCTACGCTTGAAGTTGTGCGCGAACTATATGCACGCGGTTTGTATATAGCAAATATAGATATTGAACGTTCACAAGCACATGAGTGAGTAATTGATAACGATGAAAAATGTCTAATACCACCTTTTAAATCACTTGACGGTTTAGGAGATTCAGTTGCAGAATCTATCGTAAATGCTCGCACCGAAAAGTCTTTCAGTTCTATTCAGGATTTTATAACCAGGGCCAAAGTTAATAAAACTTTAGTTGAAAAGATGGAAAAAATGGGCATTTTTGCAAAATTAGATGAAACAGATCAAATGAGATTATTTTAGATAAGTATTTAGTAAAATTTATTTCAATGGAGGAGGCAAAATGAATAAAAATAAAGAGAATCATATAATAAAAAAACCCACGTTTTGAAATGTATTTGTCTTAATACTTATGGTAACTTTTATTGGTTTTGGTGGCGGAAATGCCCTTATGCCTGTGATAAAACGATATGCTGTTGATAAATATGAATGGCTAGATAGTGATGAATTCGACAAAAATGTTGTTATTACAAATATGTTACCTGGTCCAATGGCTATTGAGGCTTTATCTTATATTGCAATGAAAACACTTGGATTTTGAAAAGGTTTTCTTGTCGTTTTATTTGCATCATTGCCGCATATTGTGGTTACAATAGCCTTATTCTTTGTATTGTCAAAGTTACCACTTGAATATTTATATGTGGTTCAGGTTGGAGTGTTAGTCGCTATTGTTGGGAGCTTAATTGGTTTTAGTTGATCATATTTTAAAAAAGGAATTAAATCTAACAAGATTGGTGTGTGAACAATATTATTTTTAATTACGATGGCTTTTTCATTATTTGTTCCTACCCCTTATAACGTTCCAGTCGCAATTATGTTTTTAATTATTGGTATTTTTGCTGCTATTTATTGTGTTCAAAAAAGAAAAAATATCAAGAAATTAAAATGTCAATTAAAACAAGAAAAAATAATCCAGAACACGGATAAATCAATTGAAAATGTAGAAATTTCACATTCAATAACAGAGGTGAGTAACATTGAAGAGATAAATAAAAAACAAGACAATATTAATGAGGTCAAATAATGGGATTATTAGCTTTATTAGTTTCTCTACCCCTTATTATTCTTGTTTCATTATCTGTGTTTGGTGGTGGTCAAATATTTATGCCAATATTTACTTGGTTATGAAAATCCCTTGCTAAATGATTTAATATAACTATAACTACTGAACAAATTAATAGTGTATTTGCAATTTCAAATTCAACTCCAGGAATTTTAAGTCCGAAATTTGCGACCGTTACGGGATATTTGGTGTCGGAAGGGCAATGATGGGGTTATACAGCAATGATATTGACTTATCTAGCATTTTGTGTTCCGCCTATCTTAATGATGAAATTAGCGACGAAATATGCTGATAAGTTTGAAGATTCATTGTTTTTGAAGAAATTAATTAATATCATGAATCCGGTTGTAACTGGAATAATTGTCGCTTTAGCAATTCAGTTATTTATTGGGTTAATTGCGCCACAAGTAGTATTTAATAAATCAGCTAAGGAATATTTTGGATTAGATTACAGTGATAAAACAGTCATATTTTTCTCAGGGTGAAGGGGAATTGTTTTATATGTATATGTACCAATCGGAATTATTATTTCTTTAATTTTGTATTTCAAAAAAATCCCTATGTTTGGGTTAATATTAGGTAATGTAGTAATAGCGCTGATTTTATTTGAACCTTGATTAAAAGTAGCTTCTTAGCTATTTTTTATTTAAATAAAAAACCGGCAAAGCCGATTAATTATGATTATTATTTCTTTTCTTTGTGGTTTGTATGTTTGTTACATTTGCCACAGTATTTATTTAATTCCACTTTTTCTGGGTGGTTTTTTTTGTTTTTCTTACTAATGTAATTTTCCATTTTGCACTCAGTACATTGGAATGTAAATCCTTCTCTTGCCATTCTTGTCTCCTATGTGTAATCTTATGTGTGTAAAATTCTTTTTAATTATTTTTTAATTATAACCATAAATATAATTAAAATAAATTTTTAGTTGTGTTATTTGTTTATTTTAGCATATTTTTGTCAAACGGGATAAATTCTTAGTTAGCTAATTAATTTTTTCTTGGTATTTCTCTAATTTTTGAATTGCTTTTTTTACACTATCGTATGCTGCTGCTCTAGTTGTGGCTGTAATGTCAGCGATTTCTTGATAGCTTAAATTTTCTAAAAAATAAAGTTGAAAAGCTTGTTTTTGAGTTTGTGTTAATAAATTTTGAAATTTTTCAAATAAAGAAATGTAAATTTCACGTTGTTCAATATCATTAATCTTGCTCATTTTCCACCATTAAATCTTTCGTCATTGTGTAGATGAATTTTTCAAGATCAAATTGTTCGAGGTCATCTAAACCTTCACCTAAACCAATGTATTTAACATTAAGGTCAAATTCATCTTTAATTGAAAGGACAATTCCACCCTTGCTTGTACCGTCCATTTTAGTCAAAATAATTCCGGTTGGATTTGCTGCTTCTTTGAAGTGCCGTGCTTGGCTAACACCATTTTGTCCGGTGGTTGCGTCCAACACTAATAAACATTCATGGGGTGCGTCATCTTGGAAACGGGTTATTATTCCGTACATTTTTTGCAGTTCTTTCATTAAGTTTATTTTATTTTGTAATCTACCAGCGGTGTCAATCAGTAACAAATCATAATTTTCTTCTTTAGCTTTTTTAAGAGAATCAAAAACAACTGATGAAGGGTCAACACCTTCTTTTGCTGGTTTAACAATATCAGCACCAGCACGATTCGCTCAAACATCCAATTGGCTGACAGCTCCCGCCCTAAATGTGTCGGCAGCAGCTACCAAAACTTTTTTGCCCATTTGAATATATTTATGAGCAATTTTGGCTACAGAAGTAGTTTTTCCTGAACCATTAACCCCAACAAAAACAAAAATATTAAGGCGACCATCTTTATAATTTAAGTTAGTATCAACAACACTTTTATTCGTGTAGATAACAAACATCTGATCGGCTGTTAGTTCACCAATATCCTTAGTATCGTGTAAATTACGCAATCTTACTTCATTTTTTAGGTGGGTTATAATCGCGTACACCAATGAAGCATTAATGTCAGACATGATTAAAATTTCTTCTAATTCTTCGAAAAATTCCTCATTAATTTTTTTGTGCTTATTTTGCAGGTTAAAAATTTTTCGTCCAAGACTAGATGCATTGCTTAGTCCGGTCGAATATTTTTCCAGTTTTTTTGATTCAATCAGTTTTTGTTCTTCTAATTGTTCAATTTTTTGTTCTTTTTCAGCAAGTTTATCCTTTTTTCTGCCAAAAACTTTTTCTTTTAAAAATTTAAAAAATCCCATAGTGTCTAAATTTTAAAGGAAAATCAAATATTTTTAAGCAAAAGACATTCATTGTTTAAATGCTTTGAGTATAAAATATGTTTATAATTATTGTCGAGGCAATAATGAATAAGAAAACAATGATAAAAGTAAAAGGTTTGGTTAAAAAATTTAACAAACTAAAAGTTGTAAACAATCTTTCATTTGAAGTAAATGAAGGAGAGTTATTTGGTTTTATTGGCTTAAATGGTGCCGGTAAAACCACTACATTAAATATAATTTTAGGTCTTTTAAACAAAGACGACGGAGAAGTATATATTGAAGGCGATTTACTAACAAATAACATAGATAAAATAAGAAATAAAATAGGTATAGTTTTTCAAGAATCGGTTTTAGACGGTGAGTTAACAGTATATGAAAATTTAGTAATAAGATGTTCTTTGTATCAAGATAAGGTAAATAATGTAAAGAAAACCGTTGATAGAATAATGAATGAATTTGAACTAAATGAATTGAAAAATAGACCTTATGGTAAATTATCAGGTGGCCAAAAAAGAAGGGTAGACATAGCTAGAGCACTAGTTCATAATCCACGTATTTTATTTCTTGATGAACCAACCACCGGGCTCGATCCTTCATCGCGAAAAATGGTTTGAGAGATATTAAAAAAACTTAGAAAAGATCATAATCTTACAATTTTGTTAACTACTCACTATATGGAAGAGGCAAACGACTGCGATAACATAATCATAATTAAGAAAGGTGTTAAATTGATTGAAGGCACACCATTTGAATTAAAATCAAATTATTCAACAACAATTTTGAAAATACATGAATTTGACGAAGCGTCAGACATTAAAACAACAATCAATAAAGTTGGTGCTATCAGACAAGATAATTATTGATTAATTAAATTTATGAATTTCATTGATTTAAAACAATTCATTGATAAATATTCCACTAATCTCAAAGATTATGAAATTCTAAAAGGAAGTATGGATGAAGTATTCTTAAACGTGACTAAGGAGAAAGAATAATGACACAACTTAATGCTTTATTAAAAAGAAATTTCCTTTGCTTTTTTAAAAGTAAATCCAAAGTATTTTTCACATTTTTAACACCATTAATCTATTTATTCATTTATTTCATACTAATAAGAAAACTCATGGCAGGTGGTTTCGAAAATATACCAAATGCTTCTAAAATTACTAAAGACGCTTTGGTTGATGGGTTTTTGTTATTTGGAATTATTTCGATAACAACCATCACAACTGCCGTGACTGGTGCGACTCAAATAGTTGATGACAAATTAAGTGGTGTTTTAAAAGATATTTCAATTACTCCAATCAAATCATCAACAATAAGAGTGAGTTTTATATTAATTAATTGAATTATTAATTTAATTATTTCGACCGGATTATTCTTAATTGTTGTTTGTTACATGTTAATTAAACACACAGCAATTAATGGCTGAAATAACTATCTTTATTTTGTTCCGATGATTATTTTATCTACTTTATTTAATTCGATATTATTTACACTTATCTTTAGTTTTTTTAAAAACAAATCTGTTTATAGCGCATTTTGTTCATTATTTTCGTCAATTATAGGGTTCTTAATAGGTGTATATATACCTTGAAACTCTTTAAATAATAATGTGCTTCTTCAAATATGTTCTGTAATTCCGCAGACTCAATTTACAAATATTTTTAAATATTTAAGTTTGGCAAATATTTCTGAAAGTAATATTAATTTCGGTAAAGAAGCATTAGGTATAGATTATATTGTTTTGTTTGGACATAAAATCAATGTTTGGATCTGCATACTTTACTCAGGTTGTTGAACAATAGCTGCTTTAACAGTTGCTTCATTATATAAATTCAATATTAATAAATAGGCATCGCCTATTTTGCTTATTGCGGTATAAAGCCTGTGTATTCGTAAAGTTGTGTCATAGTTTCGGAAAAATATTTTATAATTTATATATTGAATTGATTTGGAAAAATAAGCGATTAGAGCTTTTTAATAAAAATAAAGATATTTTTTATCTTTCCGAGGGGAAAAATGCCAGAAAATAAAAACAAAGAAATGAAGTTCCCACTCTTGGGAGCTATTATTAATGTGCAGGCTTATAAATACAACGGTTATTTATATCGCCAGTGAAATGGAGTTAAGGTTATTAGAAACACAGATGATCACTTCGCGCTGTTTATTTACAAAACAAGAGTTGCCGAAACTGAAAAAAGTTCGTGAGTTTATCGCGAGCCCGTTATTTGATTCATGCCTAAACATGAGAACTATAATGCTTTAATAATGTTAAAGAAAAAGCATAATTATATATATGTAAATATAGCCTCAAAACCAATTTACGAAGATAATACTATTAAATTTATTGATTTTGATTTAGACATTAAGTCATATCCAAAACGCGAACTTGCAATTGTTGATAGGGATGAGTTCGCTCATAATTCAAAGAAATATGAATATCCTGAAAGTTTAAAAATGATTATTTATCAAACGCTTGAATTGGTTGTGGATAAATATGAGAAGCAACAATATTTCTTTAATCCTAAATTGATTGATTACTATATTGATGTAATTAAGAAGGACAATTCTTTACCAAAGGATTTCAGAACTACGGAACCTTCAAAACCTCGCAGATCAAAGAAAGATTAAGTAAAGATTAAACAAATCTAATTCGTTTTAAATAATTAAAAAATAGAGTTTTATGACCCTATTTTTAATTTTGGTTTAAAGAAACGATAATCATTGGTTCTTTATTAAATGTTTTGAAAATTCTTTTTCTAATCACATGACGAGCACGATTTTGAAAATCTTTCAACCCTTCAAATTCTTCTGTTTCTAAAAGACTTACAATTGTTGAAATAATTAATTCTTCAGCTTCTTTTTTATCTTCTTTTGAGATTGCTCCGATGATGTTAATTTGTGTACGTCCTGTTAATTTTTTAGTGTTCGAATTATAAGTCGATGTAATTATTATTGCTCCATCACGGCCTAAAATTTCACGCTCTGCTATAACTTCGGTACTAATATCTCCAATTCCAAAACCATCAATAATAACATCGCCGATACCTTTAATTTTGCCTTTGGTACTTGATAATTTGCCATTGATAAAGTGAGCTATCTTTCCATTTTGTAATAATATACAATTTTGTGGTTTGATTTTAGCTTCTTTACTAATACATTTAGCAGCCTCTGATAAATAACGGTAAAGTCCTTGAACTGGAATAACATATTGGGGTTGCAAAGTTTTAACTAAATCAATTAAATCCTGTCTTGCTGGGCGGTGACGATAGAATTCTTTATTCGAAACATCAGAAATTTTAGGTGTAATTCTAGCAATATCATCTAATGATACTGCTGCAATACTTTCAAGACCAGCTATTGGGGGTGCAATCATAATTACATTATCAGTTGGTTTTAATTTTAAGAAAACATCATTATTATCAGTAATTCTTAAAAATCTTGAGTAAAGACGTTCGATGGCTCCAGTGACCAAAACAACTGCATTGTCTGATTTATTAGCCATTTTGTAATCTATTTGTTCCGGTAATTTTAAATTAGGATTTTCCTTTTGCATTAGATAGAATAATTGTCCATATGTCTTGCCATAAGTAATTATTGGACGATTAGTTTTTATTGCCAGTTCTAGTATTTGATGTATTGAAACCATTTCTTCGTCATAGGCACCAATAATTATTCTTTCATTTTCCTTTGCACTCATAAAAACATCTTTAATTGATTCAGGAAGGTTGATTTTATCTACTGCTTTTCCTGAATAGTTTGCGCGACCAGAATCAACAACTAAAGCAATTAATTTGCGTTTTGTAAAGCCTGTTTTTAAATGTTGAAAATCCAGTTTTCCATAAATACCTAAATTACCTTCAACGAAGTTAAACATAAATAACACATCACCGTCTGGAGTAATAAAATCAAAACCAATATGTCCGGGCATTGAACCAGCAAGCTCAATTGGTTGGACAAAAATTTCACCCAATTTAGCCATCTTACTTAAAGAAATTATCTTATAATCTTTGTTCATGATTTTATATTTCGAAAGACGATCCGCTATCATTATTTTATTAAATGGTGACGTGTAGATATTTAGATTTGGTATATGCATTAATAATCAAGGTAATGCTGAAAAAGTTTCGTTTTTAACATCGGTTACAAACACCCCAACTATTTTGTCTTTATTTTTTTCAAGATAAGAAAAATCAGGAATTAATGTGTCAACTCCGTTTTGTGAATTGATAGGAACTTTAGTTCCGGCATTAATGATATAGATTTTTTCGTTATATTCTAAAACGTAACAGTTTTTACCATTCTCATCTAAACCGCCTAATGCAAAAATATTAATATGATTCATATATCCTCCATTTTGTTAAATTATTTAATTGAATTTTAAAGTTTCTAGTTGTGGGTATTATATACTAAACATTAATATAATATTTAAAATTAAATAATAAAATCAAAAACTAATAATTTCTAGTTCTTGACTTTTGAAAATTCTGCGTATTTATTTATTTTTATTTTTTTAGATTCAACAGGTTTTATAACAATAGTAAATTCACCTTTTTGACTTGTATTATCCAGTTGAGTTCTTATATCTCTTATATTCCCAAAGTACTGAGTTTCATGTATTTTAGTCAATTCTCTAGCGATAAAAATTTGTATTTTATCTGCTCATATTATTTCTAAATCATCCAGAAAATTATTTAATTTATGTGGAGAAACATAAAAAATATGTGAAAAATCAGATGATAATGATTCAAGTTGGTTTTGTCTTTGTCCTTTTTTTTCTTTAGGAAATCCGTGAAAAACAAATGTGGATGATAGTCCGCTTAAAGCAAATGCTGATATTGCAGCATTGACGCCCGGTATTAATTCAATACTGATGTCATTTTTTCTAGCAAGCGAAATTAATTCAAAACCTGGATCACTGACCATTGGCATTCCTGCGTCTGAAACTAAACCTAAATTAATTTCTTCACTTAAGCACATTTCAATAAGGTATTCAGCCGTTTTCTTTTCGTTTATTTTGCTATAAGAAATTAATTTTTTATCAATCCCGTAATATGATAATAATTTGCCACTTACGCGAGTGTCTTCGCAAGCGATTGCATCGCAAATTTTTAATGTTTCCAATGCTCTCAAAGTTATGTCCTTTAAATTACCAATTGGTGTTCCAATAATATAAATTTTACTCATAACACTCCAACATGTATACGAACATTGTTTCCGTCTGTAAAAATAAATTATCGTTAGTTCCGACCGAATTTAAGAACTTGTCTATAACTAAGAAACATTTTTTGTAATTGAATTTTGCATCAGCAATTTTTTTAGCAAATGATCGAAATTTCTTAGGGAGAAAATCAAGCGGCATTCATGATCAAGTTAGTATAAATTTTAAGCATTCGATTAGAAAAACTAAATCATCGTGATATTCACGTTTGTTTAATTTTGTTAATAAGATAATTAGCGAAATTTTATCTTTAAACGACTTAACAAAAGCAGTCAGTAAATCATTAATCTTAGAGAATTCATATAACTGTTTATTCTCTAAGATTAGTGATATATCAGACACAACATTCGCTAAAAGTCAGGCTTGGTCTTTATCAAATCCGAGATTTGAAATTTCATCTTCCAACACAGCCTTTTTTTGTTTATTTATATTTATGATAAAGGAACGTGATTTGATAGTCGTTAGAACCTGATTAATATTTTGGGTTGTCAAAATAAATACCACATCATTTGCAGGTTCTTCAATTGTTTTCAATAGGGCGTTTAAAGCTTGATGTGATGCCAAATCAATATTTTTAAAAACTATTATTTTCAATCCATTCTCAAGAAAATTAGAAAAATTACTTTGTTCAAAGATATCCACAATATTATCTTTTTTTAATCCTTCTCCTTGCGATTTTGATGCATCAGCAAGAATAATATTTGATGGCAAAGAAGATTGATCTAAATTTTTAATGTTTAACCCAGTAAATGAGTTAATCATATAAATAATATTATCGTCTAGATTTACGCCTTTAGTTGTTTTTAATAAATAACAGTGATTTATTTTTTTGCATTTAATAGAAGAATCAATAATTTTTGTTAAATTACTGGCTAACATTTTCAACCGACTCTTTTATTCATTCGCTGAATCTATTATTACTAAATAATTTATTAATTAATTCATCAAGTACATTGCTAATGGATTTATTTGCGTCAATAATTATAAATCTTTCGGGGTCTTGATTAATTAACTTTCAATATCCTTCGTAAACTTTTTGTCTAAATAAATCTGTCTCATTGTCCAAACGATCGTGTTCTTCCACTAAACGCAATTGGTTCATTCTTAATTTAGAATCATTAGGGGTTATATTTAAGAAAATAGTGATTTCGGGCATGGTATCATCAATAATTAGATTAGTCATTGTTTTAACATAATCAATGCCTAGGCCTCTTGCAAATCCTTGATATGCATAAAAACTAT
This sequence comes from Mycoplasma zalophidermidis, assembly GCF_024742155.1. Classification (NCBI taxonomy): domain Bacteria; kingdom Bacillati; phylum Mycoplasmatota; class Mollicutes; order Mycoplasmatales; family Mycoplasmataceae; genus Mycoplasma; species Mycoplasma zalophidermidis. The sequence goes on from NZ_JANSFS010000001.1 coordinate 117,394, forward strand.
CTACATATCTATCACACAAAACAAGCTTATTTTCTTTTAATGCTGGTCAAATAACTCTTTCTAAGTGAATTCTACGACTGGTAGAATATAACATTGCCTCTGCAACAGGACTTAATACTGATTTTTTATCTAAAATTATTTGTCTAATTTTTTCTGCTTCCACCAAATCTTTACCACCTGGTTCTCTAGTTGTCAGGTATTTTAAATTAGGAAATCTTAAAGTTAAGTATTCAACTAATTTATTGATTATTGTGGTTTTGCCACTGGCGTCAGGCCCTTCAAATGTTATAAACATATGTCTCCCCTAAATATTTCTGTTTTTTATAGCTTGTTTTATTGTGAATGGGTCAAGATATTCAAGATTTGAACCCATTGGCATTCCAATTGCTGCTCTTGTTGCTTTTATGCCTCTTTTTTGTAACAATTTTTGTAAATGAGCTGTAGTCATTTCACCTTCTAATGAAGGAGAAAGAACTATCATTATTTCGTCAAAATTGTGGTTACCAATAAATTCAAAAAGTTGTTGATATTCATATTTGTAATCATTTTTTTGTTTAACACTCAACAATTCTGGTAAAACAAAATAAAAACCAAAAAAGATACCCATTTCGTCAATTTTAATTAAGGTAGTAATACTTTCGACTATCATTAATGAATTCATTTTCAAAGGATCATCACAATTTAGACATTTATTATTTTCACGAATGAAGTTACACTGGGAACAATAAACAATATTGTCTTTGATATCTTGAATTGCATTTACTAATTCAACTGAAAAATCAGTACTTTGATTCAAAATAAATGTACTTATTTTTTCGGCTAGTTTTTTACTTATTCCGGGTATTTTTTTAAAAACTTCATTAGCTTTTTCAAGTGTATCTATTTTCATTAGAAACTAAAGCCATTAGGCATATGTGGCATCAATTTTTCCTGCTCATCATCAATTTTGGTAAATAATTGATTAATAACTAATGTCATTAAATCTTCTAATGTTTGAGCATCCTCAGGGTCTAATAAATCTTGATCTTTAATTTTGATAGAAACAATTTTTTTAGCTCCAGTCGCAATAACTTCCAGACCATATTTTTCTTCACTAAAAGTTAATTCCATAAATTCTTCAGTTTTTTGTTCTAATTCTTTTTGCAATTTTTGCATTTTTCTTAACATTCCTTGGTCCATATTGACCTCCTTTATTTTAGTGTTTCAAACAGTAAACTTGTTGGTGTTTGAGCTTTATTAATTTTTATTGGTTTTAAAGGAATTGGTTTTGTTGTGATTCCTTCGTTAATTTCTTTGATTAAAGCTTTTGATACGTCTTTATATCTTGTTCTATCTTTAATTAAAAATATATGTTTATGGGAATTTAAATATTTTTTAATAAATTCCTGGAAATTATAATCGTGTGAAACATCGTTTAAATAATTAAGTTTTGTGGCATCGTTTGTATTTAACAACATGAAGTTATCGTTAGCAGCTAGAATTGTAAGGTCGCTCAAAACCTCTATATATGGGTCATACACTTTATCGATAGATAATTTCTTTAAAACATCAATGCTGTCATTTAACTGTTTTATAAAGCTCATATCTGAAAGTAACAATAGGTTTTTTAATTCGTCATCTGTTAGGGTAGTTTCAAACGATGTTTTTGAAGCATAATTTCTTGAAAAATTAGGCACAATAATATCATTAGGTTTTATTAATTCATTATCCAATGTGATTTCTGAAGTAGTGATTAGACCATCGTCATCAAAATCAAAATCATTTGCAGAATTCAAAATATCATTATTTATAGTTTGTGTGTCGCCCAGCTCATCATTGGTTTCTAAAATCATTTCACAGCTCTCTTCCAATGCGGTTTTTATGGTGTCTTCTTGTCTATCTTTATTCTTTACAGGTGCAATCATTTCAACTCCTTGTTTTTGCAAATTATCATTAGCTTTTCTTTCAATATTAGATGTTTGTTCTTTTGCTTTTTTAAGCGTTTCTAAAGTATCATTAGACATTTTTAAAAGATTTAATTCAATTAATTGAAATGGAGAGTCAGCATACATTAAATCTTTATATAGTTTATATAGTAATTCTGATTTTTCTAATGCGAAATCCAGATCAATATCCAATTCATTCAATTCTTGTTCATTTAGTAATTCCAGCAATTTAATGTCGCCAGTTTTTTCATAAATAATGAAATCCTTAAAAGTGTTTATAAGACCCAATACAAATTGGTTAGAATCTAACCCGCCTAATTTCAATGATTCAAAAATAAGTAAAACTTCTTTAATGTTACCTTCATAAAGAAGATTTATTATATTTATTAGATTCTCGTTAGAAGAAATACCGAATGCAAAAACTATATCGTCTAAATGAATATTACCATTACCATAAGCCAATGCTTGATCAGCAATTGATAAAGCATCTCTCATTCCACCAGTCGCTAGTCTAGCTATGTAGTTTAGCGCGCTAGGTTCAAATCCTACGTTTTCATCGGCCAAAACGTGTTGTAATTGTTCTGTAATAACATTTGTAGGAATTTTTCTAAAGTTGTATCTTTGAACTCTAGACAAAATTGTCAAAGGAATTTTTTGAGGATCGGTAGTAGCCAAGATAAATATAGCATGTGCAGGTGGTTCTTCAAGTGTTTTCAATAAGGCATTAAACGCCCCTTTGGACAACATATGAACTTCATCAACTATATAAACTTTATATTTCCCGTGTGCAGGTGAGTTTTGGATTTTATCTCTTAGGTCTCTAATTTCTTTCACGCCATTATTTGACGCAGCATCCATTTCAATGATGTCGAAATTTCGGTCAATTTTGTTAAGGCAAATATCGCAAATTTGCGTTAAATCATTACCATGTCCACAATTTAATGTTGCTGCAAAGATTTTAGCAACCGATGTTTTACCAACACCTCTTGGTCCCGCAAATAGATACGCATGGCTAACCTTGTGATTTAAAATTATATTTCTAAGTGTTTGAACAATATGATCTTGACCTTTAACTTCACTAAAAGTTCTTGGTCTATATTTACGATATAATGCCTTGTAAACCATTTTCACCCCCCATATAGTTATTTAATTATATTAATATTAATTTAATATGTCCTAAATTATTAAAAATATTTTTTTGGCAAAGTTAAAACAATCAAAAAAATGATATAAATACCACCTTATTTTAGTGTGCAAAATAAATATGTGGAATAAATATGTAAAAAATATTAAAATGTTATTAATAAATAAAAAATAAGGAGAATAATGACAAAGACAGTATTAATAGTAATAGACGGGTTGGGATTAGGAAAAAAATACGAAGGTAATGCCTTCGACTTAGCTAAAACTCCAACCTTAGATAAATTTTTAAATAAATATCCTCATTCCCTAATTCAAGCCTCGGGTGAATTTGTGGGTTTGCCAGCAGGGCAAATGGGTAATTCAGAAGTTGGCCATTTAAATATTGGCGCAGGTAGAGTTGTATATACTGGTTTAAGCTTAATCAATCATGCGATAAAAACTGGCGATTTTAATAATAACAGTGTTTTAAATAAGGTAATGGATGATGTTAAAAAGTCAGGTAAGACTCTGCATTTAGTTGGATTATTAAGTGATGGTGGTGTCCACTCACATGAAGATCATTTATTTGCTTTAATTGAATTGGCACATCAGAAAGGATTGCGAAATGTTTCTATTCATGCAATTGGCGATGGTCGGGATGTTGCGCCAAAATCAATACTTGATTCTTTAAATCATTTACAAGAAATTTGCAATGAATATTCATTCAAAATTTCTTCAATTGGAGGTCGCTATTATGGTATGGATAGAGATAAAATGTTTGACCGTATCCAACTTCATTTTGATGCAATAAGAGGTAATACAGACAACAAATTTTCTGACGTAATTGAATATGTTAACAGTATGTATGGTAAAAATGTTACTGATGAGTTTTTAGTTCCTGCCGCTAGTGAAAAAGGGTTATTTGTTCAAGAAAACGATTCAGTGATTTTCTTCAATTTTAGACCTGACAGAGCAAGACAGTTATCTCACTGCTTTATAGGTTCGGATTTATTTGAATATAATTGTCCTAATTCCGTTAAATTACATAATTTTGTATCTATGATGAAATACGAAGGTGTTAATAGCCTTGTAGCAATCGAAGAAATGAAGGTTGTAAATCCAATTGGCGCCGTAATTGCTGATGCTGGATTAAAGCAATTAAGATTAGCTGAAACTCAAAAGTACTCGCACGTCACATATTTTATGGATGGTGGTGTTGACGTGGTATATGACAATTCATCACGTATAATGGTTGATTCTTTAAAGGTTAAAACATACGATTTAGCCCCTAAGATGAGTGCTGAAGAAATTACAAACCAATTAATAGCACATGGACTGGAAAATGATTTAGTTATCATGAATTATGCTAATCCAGATATGGTTGGTCACACAGGAGTATTAAATGCTACAATTGAAGCAATTGAATGACTTGATACTCAATTAGCCAGAGTATTAGAATGAGCTAACAATAATAATGTTACATTATTTATTACGGCTGATCACGGTAACTCTGAAGTAATGATCGACAAAAAAGGCGGGCCAGCTACTAAACATACAGATAATCCTGTCATGTTAGTTTGCACCGATAAAAATGTTAAATTGTCGGATGGTAAATTAGGAAATATAGCACCAACAGTTCTTAAATACATGGGTATTGAGATTCCAAAAGAAATGACTGAGAAACCTTTAATTTAATATGATAGAAAACAAGTTTAAAAGAGTAGTTTTTAGTGATGTTGATGGTACAATTTACGAATATCCAACGCGTATCATAACAGCAGAAAATAGAGCAACAATAATTAACTCAAAAGTTGAAGATGTTGAATTTGTAATAGCCACAGGTAATCCTCTTTTTCAAAAAATGAAGGATTTAGCCAAAGAATTTCAATCTAGATATTTAATTACTTCAAACGGCGCTGAAATTTATGATACTCATGAATCAAAATATCTTTACAAAAAAACAATTTCAAATTCCGCGCTATCTAAAATAATGTCGGTTGTTGAAAAATATAATGGCGGAATTTCTTGAAACAACGAAAACGGGTTTGGAATTTATAACGTTTCTAATAACACCAAGGAATTTTTATCTGAGTTTAATGATTTCGATTATGACTCAGAACCTATGCCAAAGATTGAAGACATTTTTAAAATCGAAATTTTGGAACCGGTTCATTGTATTGAACAAATTTATAAAGAATTAGATTCAATGAATCTTGATATTGAAATGGTTTTCTTGTTTGATTTTATTGAAATTACAGCTAAAGATGTTTCAAAAGGGTCGGCCGTTGAATGAATGTGCAACAATATTTTTAATACAGAATTAAAATACGTTATGGCTATTGGCGATAGTAAAAACGATCTATCTATGTTATCAAAAGTCGGATATGGTTATGCTATGGATAACGCTTCTGATTACGTAAAATCTAAGGTTTCCCTTTATACTTCAGATTGTAACCAAAACGGCCTTTCCGAAGCTATTATAGATTACGTTTACAGAACTAAAAATGACAAAATGAAGTCAGATATTTTAGATAAAGTAATTTCATATAATGAAAAACAAAGAAAGAAATTTAATTATTAATTTTTACTCGCTATTTATCAGCGAGTTTTTTTTACAAGGTTCGTACCAAAATGTAAATCGTATTATTGTCATATTCGATTAAAAATCAGACATCAATAGTTAAAATTTAGTTTTTGCAAAAGTTTTTCTAGTTTTATTATTTATTCAACAAAAATGAATGACATGTCATAACAATCGAGCAATTAATTTAAGTAATAATATTAATATCAAAATTTAATTTATATTGTTAATGATGTAAAATTGTGAATATGAAACTATTTAACTTTAAATCTACAGAAATGCGTATCGCAGAAAAGACCTTAAAAAAAATTAATGCTTTTGAACCATTAATTCAAAAACTTAGCGACGCAGACCTTAAAAATAAAACATTGCAATTCAAAAGCCGTTTAGCTAATGGAGAAAGTTTAGAATCAATGAGAGCGGAAGTTTTTGCTGTTTCTCGTGAAGCTACCAAAAGAGTTCTTGGTAAAAGACCTTATGATGTTCAAATGATAGGAGGATTGCTTCTTGATTTAGCTTCGGTTGCGGAAATGAAAACTGGTGAAGGTAAAACAATTACTTCGATTGCACCAGTTTATTTGAATGCGCTTGAAGGGAAAGGAGCTATTGTTTCTACTGTTAACGAATATCTTTCAGAACGTGATGCTATCGAAATGGGTGAAGTATTCAACTGATTGGGTATGACGGTTGGTATCAATAAAGCCCAAATGGAGACCGATGATAAAAGAAGAGCCTACGCGGCAGATATTACTTATTCAGTTCACTCAGAATTGGGTTTCGACTATTTAAGAGATAATATGGCGAGTTCAATGGAAGAGAAAGTTCAGAGAGGACTTCACTTTTGTCTAATTGACGAAGCCGACTCTATTTTAATTGACGAAGCAAAAACCCCTTTGATTATTTCCGGTGGAGAAGGTGAAGATACTCAGGATTATTTCCTTGCTGATAGATTTGTTAGAACATTAACTGAAGACGATTATGAAATTGATGAAGAATCAAAAGCTATTTCATTGACATTCAGTGGTATTCAAAGAGCAAAAAATTATTTCGGATTTGAGAATCTTTACCATATTGAAAACTCTGAAATGGTACACCGTATTCAAAACTCACTAAGAGCTCATAAAGTAATGAAAGAAAATGTCGAATATATTGTTAGAAATGGTAAGGTTGAACTTGTTGATGCTTTTACAGGTCGTATTATGGAAGGACGTGCTTACTCTGAAGGATTACAACAAGCAATTCAAGCCTGCGCTGGTGTAGAAATAGAAAGTGAAACTAAAACTCTTGCAACCATTACATACCAAAACTTTTTCCGTATGTTCAATAAGCTATGCGGTATGACAGGTACCGCCAAAACTGAAGAACAAGAATTTATTGATATCTATAACATGCGGGTAAATGTTGTCCCAACAAACAAACCAGTCATCAGACAAGATTTACCTGATTCAATTTTTGCAACAGCAACTGGTAAATGGGCTGCCGTTACTGAGAAAATTAGAGAATTATACGAAAAAGGACAACCAATATTAGTTGGTACTGCTCAAATTGAAGATTCCGAAATATTACATCAGTATCTATTGAATGCTATGATTCCCCATACAGTCCTTAATGCTAAACAAAATGCTTCTGAGGCTGAAATAATTGCAAATGCAGGTCAAGTTAAATCGGTTACAATAGCAACGAACATGGCTGGTCGTGGTACTGATATTAAACTAAGCGCGGAAGCAAAAGAGTTAGGCGGTTTGTATGTTATTGGTACAGATAAGGCTGAATCGAGACGTATAGATAACCAACTTAGGGGGCGTAGTGGACGTCAAGGTGACCCAGGAACATCTAAATTTTACGTATCGCTCGACGACCAGTTAATGAAGCGTTTTGCAAATTATGAAGAATTTAAGGAACAATTTGCTTCTAAAGGCGACGCAGAAATAACCACTAAATCGTTAATTAAAGGTTTTGTGGCTGCTCAAAAGAAAATTGAAGGTTTTAACTATGATTCGCGTAAAAGTGTTCTTCATTATGATGATGTTATCCGACAACAGCGTGACCTTTTCTATGCTCAAAGAGATTTAATATTAATACATGAAGATTTGGGATTTATTATTGAAAGAATGTTAAAAAGTTCGATCAACTCAATAGTAACTAATCCTGAGTTCTTAAATAAAACGGGTTCATTCGTTTATGAAAAATTACTATCGTATTTAAACAATGATTTTCTTGGCAAAGGTGTTAGAGAAAAAATCAATTTTGAGGAGTTGATTAAAATTCATGAAAGTGACATGAAAGACTATTTAATTGAAAAAATTCTTGATAAATACAATATTTGAAGAAATAATGTTGAGAAGGATTATGCCAAGGATTTATTGTTTTATACTGAAAAACGAATAGTTTTATCGGTTGTGGATAAATATTGACAAAATCACATTAACACAATGGATAAATTACGCTCTAATGTCAATTTAGTTCAATATTCTCAAAAAAACCCATATCAAGTTTACACAGAAGAGGGCAGCAAAAAATTCAATCAAATGTTAGCTAATATCGCTACGGATGTAGCAAAAACTATCTTTAACGAACGTTTAGGCGCTTCGTCATTAATTCCGGCAGAAGTAAGACAAGACCCTTTATTTGCCGAGATTAGAAATATAATTGTATTTGATGATGAAAACTTAGACGAAATTGAAAAAGAAAAAAGATTACTTAACTATTACTTTGAAACTAAAAATGCACAAATTCATGTTTCGAACGAAAATATACAAGCAATTGAGGACGATTTCTTTACAAATAGAAATTAAAAAGAACCGCCTATTAACGGTTCTTTTTAACACTAATTTTTATAAATTTGAATAATTTAAGCAATTCATTCATCGCAATTAAAACTAATCCCAATAGAATTGATGTAATAATTAGAATTGGGTGGCCAATAATGTTTGCCATTCTAAAAATCTGTGCTATTTGAGGGACTAATGCAATTATCAGTATTGTTGTTGCAGAAAATGCTATTGCTGCTCAAACTAATCAGTATTTTTTGAATAAAGAAACAAAAATTGATTTTTCACTGATAAAATTGATAGTGTTAATGCCACAAGCTAGCCCCAAAGTAATAAACCCGCATGTAGATGATATTTGAGCTAATTCTAATCCGTTTTTGATTGCATATTCAGCACCAATTGCGTATGAAGCTAATGTCGCAAAACTTAATAATAGTGATTGTCAAATAAGCATTGAGCCCATTCCGCGTGAAAAAATACTTTCTTTTCTATTGTATGGACTTCTGTCCATAACATTTTTTTTGTTATCTACAAAACCTAAAGCTATTGCTGGTAACCCATGAGATACAAGGTTAATCCACAATAATTGACTAGCACCAAAAATATAAAACTCCTGTAAATAATATTCTTTATAAACAAAAAAGAATACAACCATACCAATCAACATTACGAGTATTTCAACTATTGAAGAAACCAATAAGTTCATAACAATTGTTTTGATTTTGTCAAAAGTGGTACGTCCATTTTTAACGGCACTAACGATTGTATTGAAATTATCATCGACCAATATTAAATCTGCTGCCTGCTTCGATACATCTGTTCCTGTTATACCCATGGCGCAACCTATATCAGAAGCTTTAAGTGCTGGTGCATCATTAACACCATCGCCGGTCATTGCAACAACTTCATCGTGTTTTTGTCACGCCTTTACTATGCGAAGTTTATCTTCGGGATTTACTCTTGCATATACAGTTATTTTTGTGACCTTTTCATTAAGTTCTTCATCAGACATTTTAGACAATTCGGAACCAGAGATGCATAAATCACTTTCTTGATAAATACCTAAATTTTTAGCAATTGCTTTAGCTGTTATGATATGGTCCCCAGTAATCATTACTGTTTTAATTCCTGCTTTTTTGGCCTTTTCAACGCTTTCACGAACATTATCACGAGGAGGGTCAATCAGCGCAACAAGACCAATAAATTCGAAATTTTCTTCATCACTAAATGAAATTGTATCTTTATCAATTTTTTTACGAGATAAAGCTATAACTCTATATGATTTGCTACCTCAATTATCATTTATTGATTGTATTTCATCTTTATTTATATTAATAGATTTATTAATAATGATATCGGGCGCACCCTTAGTAATCATTCACTTTTCGCTGTTAATTTCAACTAAAACAGAGTGCATTTTACGGTCGCTATCAAAAGGTAGCGATTGAATTATCGGTGTTTTTGCTAACACTTCTTTCTTCGTAATGTTTAATTCATGGGCAAATCTCAACATTCCGGTTTCAGTAGGATCTCCAATCTCATTGAATGACCCCGTTTTTTTGTCCAAATCAATGAAAGCATCATTGCAAAGTGTTAATAATGAGGCTATATTTTTAAATTTACTTTTGTTTTTATTTTTACTTAACATCAAATTAGATGATAAGTCGAAAACATCAACTATTTTCATTTTATTTTCCGTTAATGTCCCAGTTTTATCTGTACATATAATTGAAGCTGAACCTAGCGTTTCCACAGCTAATAGGTTTTTGACTAAGGCCTTTTCTTTTGATAAAGCCTTAACACCTACGGATAATAAAACAGTCGTAAATGTGATTAATCCTTCTGGGATTGCAGCTACTGCAAGGCTTATTGCTGTTACTAATGAGTGTGTGTAGATATCTAAATTGCTTCAAACACCTGTATAAATATTATTCAGTAAAATTTGAACAAAAAGACTAACAAATAGTAATGCAACACCACCAATACCAAACCACTTACTTAAATTATTTAGTTTGTATTGTAAAGGAGTAATATTTTTACCTTGTTTTTGTATTGATTCGTTAATTTTGCCTAATTCAGTATTAACACCGGTACCAATAACTAACGCAGTAGCTTTACCGTTTGTAATATAGGTTCCAGAATATAATAAATGCTTATTTTCTGCTAATATTGCATTAGTTTCCGCATTTCAATCAGCAAATTTTAAAATTGGTAAGTTTTCTCCAGTTAGTGAAGATTCAACTACCATTAGGTTTGAGGATTCAATAATTTTGCAATCTGCGCTTATAGTATCACCTGCAGCTAAAATAATCAAATCCCCAGGAACTAGGTCAGTAGCCTTGATTTTGATGACTTTTCCGTCACGTATCACATTCGAATATGTTTCGTTCATTTTCTCCAAAGCTCTAACAGCGTTATCGGATTTCACTTCTTGATAGGCGCCAAGCATTGAGTTTAATATAATGACTAAAATAATTATTGCTGGTTCTACATAACTAATAGTTAAATCCACGCCACTTTTTTTATTAGTAACTTGTTCAAAAATGGCTAATCCCAATGAAATTGCGGCCCCAATAATTAATAAAATTATCATTGGGTCCAAAAATTGTTTAAAGAATGCTACTATTGGATTTATCTTTTTATTTTTAATTAACGAGTTAGATCCAAATTTTTGTTTTTTTACCAAAACTTCTTTTGAACTTAAACCGTTATATTTTAATGATTCTTCTTTATTCATTATTTCCCTTTCTACTTTGAATATTATTTTAAATGGATATTATAAAACCTAACAAAAAAGTATAAAAAAAATGGCGGAACAGAGAGGATTTGAACCTCCGCGGGTGTTGCCACCCCTACAGCATTAGCAGTGCCGCCTCTTCAGCCTCTTGAGTACTGTCCCATTTTGCTTTACTATTATATATATAAATTGTATTTATAGGAACAAAAAAGTTATTTTTAATGTTTTTGCTGAAAAATTCAATAAAATTTATCAATTTAATAAAAAAATCTCAAAATAAGATTTACTTATTAAGTAAGAAAAGCGTATAAAGAGCGCTTAATGAAGATAGATGTAATTCCGATTTTAAGATTGATTCAAATTCTTCCTGCGTGAATCATTCATTATAAGCAACTGATTCGAATATTGAACCATCAGTTAGTATATCATGAGCTGTTAAATTTGTTACATCAACAACAAAGTTATATACTTTTTCATTCATTTGTGTAGTTGCAACACAAACATTATGAGCTATTATATTAGATAATTCTATTTTGTAACCAGCTTCCTCTAATACTTCATTAATGCAACATTCACTTGGGGTTTGATTGTCTTCAATACTACCAGTTATAGCAGATGGATATGGTTGATCTCATCGTTTCTTTTCTTTAACTTCTGGAAGAGGTTGGTAATGAATCATAAATTCATATCCCGTGTCTGTTTTTTTAAACAATAGAGCCGCAATTGAGTTAATACTGCGGCGTTGACAGTAAGTAAAACCTTTATCAGATTTAAATACACTTATTCAATCATTTTGGAATAGTTTTGTGTTGTTTTTCATTATATCTCCATTCTACGAATAAACACATTATTCAATATTTAACAAAAAATGAAACATTATTGTTTCATTATATATTATTTATTTAGTGAATTTAAAGCAATTTCAAACATAGTTGAAAATTCTAATAGTCTTTCATCGCTTGAAAGGCTAGCTCCGGTTACAATGTTTTCAGAAACTGAAAGTAAAGCACCGGCTTTTTTATTGCATCTTAAAGCAGTGGCAAATAATGCAAAACATTCATTATCTACAACTTGACATTGGGTAACTTTTTTTGTTTCTTCGATACTTCTTAAACCATAAAACACGTCTGTTGTATGACATGAAACTTGTTTTAATTCAACTCCCATATCGTTTGCAGCATTAATTAGCGAATCCATTGTTGATTTTGTTGGAAACATTTCATGTGTACGTTCACCAACCATAAGTTCAACAAATCCGAAACCATCAGCATAAGCTCTATTAACTAGAACTGGTTGTTTTACATTTAATTCTTCAATATAAGAACCGGTTGAACCCACTCTAATGATTTGTTCAACGCCATAAACAGTATAAAGTTCGTATGCATAAATTCCGATTGATGCAGCGCCCATTCCTGAGGCACCGATAGTTACTTGCATTCCATTATATTCTCCGGTGTAAAATAATACATTTCTTACCGAAGAAACTAATTTTGGATTTTTAAGAAATTTTTTAGCCATGTATTCTGCACGCAATGGATCTCCTGGCATTAATACGTATTTTGCTATTTCGCCTTTTTGGGCACTAATGTGTGGTGTTGGCATGATAGTCTCCTTTTATAATTCTTGAGCATTTTTATATAATGATTGTAATATGGTAATATCTTCATTATCAATATTGGCTTTTATTTCATCATATAAAGATTTTATTTTTTTGTATCTTTTATCTGAATATTTTGGAGCTTTTTGATGTTCTTCAATATCAACTTCTAATGTTTTCATCACAATTTTTAAATTATTTCTGGTGTCAAGCAAAGTTATTCTTTCTTGACTAACTTTAGACACATCAACCAAATTGTGAAGGCGCATTTTATATTCTGAATCCTCATGTTTTTGAGTATCATTAATTAAGTTTTTAGCATCTAAAATCACCTTTTCTAATTTTGGTATTAATTCACTAATTAATTTATCGCTACTGAAGATTTGATTCTTCATTTTAAGTAAAAGAGTATTTTCTACATTTTCAACATATTGTTGTAATTCTTGACCATCTTTGCTTAGTTTTGAACAACTAGCTGCAACAGTAACCAATGGAACACTAGAAGCAAACCCTAGGGTTAATAAAAGTTTTTTATTCATGATTCTCCCTTACGAAATTAATCATACACAATTTGCGTTATTATTTAACTTTTTGTGTGATGTATTCCTTAATTTTATCTTTAATTTCAACATTTTCTAATGAATAATCAATAGTTGCTTTAACGAATCCTTCGATTGAACCTAAATCATATCTAGTGCCTTCAAATTCGAAAGCATAGATTTTTTGATTATATTTGTTTTTTAACTCTTCAAATGCATCGACTACTTGTATTTCATTTTTACCATCATATTCAATTTTAGACAAAATATCCAATAATTCAGGATTAAATACATATCTTCCAAGAATTGCCTTGTGCGATGGGGCAACCTCCAAAGCGGGTTTTTCTACTGCGTCACTAATTTCAAATGATTTTAAATTTCTTTCTTCGTTATTAAGAGGTTTAACAACGCCATATTTGTGAACATTTTCTGGTTCTACCGTTTGCACACCTAAAATATTAGCTCCTGTTTTATCATAAAAGTCAATTAGTTGTTTTATAGCAGGAGTGTTTGATTTAATTAAATCATCTCCTAAAATCACAGCAAATGGTTCATTACCAATTAATTCTTTTGCTGAAGCTAAAGCATCTCCTAGTCCATTTTGTTTGTCTTGGAAAACAAATTTGATGTGTTTAAAGCGATTTGTTTTGCGAACCAAATCTAATAATTTAGCTTTGCCTTTTGATTCCAACTCTTCTTCAAGAGCTTGATTAACTGAAAATAAATTTAATATATCTTGTTTACGTTCGCTAATTACCAAGATAATTTCTTCAATACCGGCGCTTAAGGCTTCGTCTACTAATAAGTCCAAAGAAGGTCTATTTAAAATAGGCACTAATTCTTTGTGAACTACTTTTGTCATTGGCAAAAATCTTGTTCCTCATCCAGCTGCTGGGATAATTAATTTTTTAACTTTTTTATTCATTTGTATCTCCTATATGAATTACTAATCAAATTGCATGTTGCGATGTCTTAATTATTTTATGTTTAGTGTTTTTTTTAATTCGCAAACAGTCCCCTTCTGACATCTCAAAAATATTACTGTTCTCGTCTTCAATAGTTGCTGTTCCCTTGATTAAAAAGGCATGTTCTAAATCATTGTTTTGCATTCAATCGGAATTATATTCAAAAGAATGTATTATTTCGATTTTGTGGCCTTTATTACTAAATAAGGTATGCGAAAGTTCTTCGTTTGTCCATTTAGAATGATTGACATCATTTTTAATATTTATTACATCTTTAATTAGTTTTATTTTTTTAAACATATTATTAATTTTAAACAATTCTATAAAAAATAATAAAAAAATGACCGCTAGGGTCACTTGGTCAACTTAATGAAATGGTGCGAACGAATGGACTCGAACCATCGACCTCACGATTATCAGTCGTGTGCTCTAACCAGCTGAGCTACGCTCGCAATTATAGTTGCGGAATTAATTATACCGCAACTTTTTGGATTATTAAATAAAAAATTAAAATTAACGTTTTGAGAATTGACGTGAACGACGTGCTTTACGTAAACCTGGTTTTTTACGTTCTTTAACACGAGCATCACGAGTTAACATACCTGCTGGTTTTAGTTTAGCTCTGTATGAATCACTTGCTAATAATAATGCACGAGCAATACCTAAACGGATTGCACCGGCTTGACCACTTAGTCCACCACCACGAACATTAACTGTAATGTCGAAGTTTCCAACTGTTTCAGTTAATGCTAAAGGTTGTGAAGCATCTTGTAAAAATAAATCCGATGCTAAATAAGCTCTTGCATCACGACCATTAATAGTGAATGTACCTTTACCTGGTCTTAAAATAACACGTGCTGTAGAACTTTTACGACGTCCTAAACCACGATATTCGATAACTGATTTTGTAGCCATATTATTTTACCTCTAAACTTTCTGGTTGTTGCGCTTGGTGTGCATGTTCTGGACCTGCATATACAAATAAGTTTTTACGTTGTTTGTCACCTAATTTTGTGTGAGGCAACATACCGTAGATGGCTTTTTGTACAATTGCTGTAGGTTTCTTAATTCTTAACTTAGCAGCAGTGATGCTTTTTAGACCACCAGGATATCCTGTGTGGTGGTAGTAAACTTTGTCTTCTTCTTTGTTAGCTGTTAATACAACTTTTTCAGCATTAATGATAATAACATTGTCGCCCATGTCAGCATTTGGAGTAAAGGTTGGTTTGTTCTTTCCTCTTAAAACTGTTGCGACAGTGGCTGCTAAACGACCTAGAACTTGTCCTTCGGCGTCAACAACGTATCATTTTTTATTTGCGTTTTCTTTGTTTACAATAGTTGTTTGTCTCATTGTTTTCTCCTCAATATTTTTTAATTGGTAAAACCAATTCGTTAACGGGATAATTTTTACTGGATTTCATTCGTCGAACCGAATGGTATATCGATTTAAGCGACACAAGCTTATCTCGGTATAAATAAAAATATACATTAAATCTCCAAAATTAAAAGGAAATTTTTTGGAAAGTTGAATGATATTTCAAATAGTGCAATAAAATTGAATTATGAAAAAACTAAGAGATCATTTCAAAATGTTAAAAAAAATTACTTATTTCGATAATGCAGCACTATGTTTAAAGCCGGATATGGCTATTAAAGCAAGTACAGATTTTTATCTAAAATATTCTGTTAGTGTAAGAACTAACAATGCACCTTTGGGAATCCAAAATATTGCTATTATCAATAGTTTACGTAAAAAAATCTGTGACTTATTAGAGACAAACATTAGCGAGACAAAAATCATTTTTACTTCAGGTACTACTGCGTCATTAAATATGTTAGTTCTAATGCTACAATCAAAACTTAAGCCTGGTGATGAAATTTTATTAAGTTCATTTAATCATTCATCGAATTTTGTTCCATGAATAGAAATTTCCAAAAAAACCGGTGCAAAAATAATAGTTGAAAACGACTTGCATAATAATATTAATAATAAAACTAAAGTTATCGCATTTGCACAAATGAATAACAATTTTAATGTTTCTACGGATATGAAATTAATTAAACAAAAAGCTGAATCGGTTGGGGCAATTGTTGTCAATGATGCTGCTCAGGCAATTGTCTATGAGCCTGTTAGTGCAAAATTTTCAGATGTAATAGCTTTTAGTTGTAATAAATTTTATGGTCCAACAGGACTGGGAGTATTAGCAATAAAAAATGATTTATTAAAAAAACTTGAGCCTGTGTTTTTTGGTGGTGGGTCAGTTCTTAACATAGATAAATCATGTACTTGAATTAAAAATGACTCAATTGATTTATTTGAATCGGGCACGGCCAATTTTGCTGGTATTTATATGTTTGATAAAGCGCTAGATTTTTTTAACACTTATTTAGGATATGAAAAAACACAGAAAATCTTGAAAGATTTATCAAATTATGCTTATAAAAAACTATCAAAAATTCCGAATATTCAAATTTATACAAAACCTGATGATCACATTATTTTATTTAATATTAAAGGTGTAGATTCTCACGATATAGCGCACTATTTAGGTACTCAAAATATATATGTAAGATCTGGACTTTTTTGCGCATATTATGTTAGAAATGTGATGCAAGAAAATTCATATGTCAGGGTTTCATTAGGAGTTTATAATAATAAAAAAGAAATCAGGAAACTTGTTGATTCTTTAGAAAAAGGAGGGGACTTCATTGTCATTTAATCAAGAACAAAAACGCCAAATTATTATGGCACATTACTTAGCACCAGAATATAAGAAAATAATAGATAATAATAAAATAATCAGACACGGAAAAGCCTGTGCTGATTATCTTGAATTTAGTTTTGAAATTAATAATAATAAAATAAATAATTTATATTTTGATGGGAAAGGTTGCGCATTTATGATTGCTTCTACTGATTTAATTTGTAAAGAACTTAACGGTAAAAGCGTAGACGAAGTGACCAATTTTATTGAAAAATATGAATCTTTTATCAAAAATGGTGGTGATAGTTCAATAGAAAATGAATTAGGAGAGTTAGCAATTTTTAATAATGTTAAAGAACATCCTAATAGATATTATTGTGCAACGTTACTATCGAATGCCCTTAAAGAAGAGTTAAATGTCTAGAATAATTTTTCATATTGATTTTGATTCATATTTTGCTAGTGCGCATCGAGTATTGAACCCCCAGTATGATGGTAAACCCATAGCAATTGGCAAAAATCTTAAGCGGTCGATTGCTTGTTCAGTAAGTTACGAGTTAAAAGCAAAAGGTGTGAAATCTGGGTGACCTAATTACAAGATTTTAGAAAAAGAACCAAGAACAATTTTTATAGAACCAAATTTTGATCTATATATTAATTTGTCAAACAAAATATTTGATTTTCTTGGGGAAAATTACACTAAAAACATTGAGGTCTATTCAATAGATGAGTGTTGGGTTGATGTTACAAATATTACTAATGAAAATAATGCAGTAAATTTAGCAAAATCAATGCAAAAACACGTATATTCTAAATTTCGAATACCTATTTCCATTGGCATTTCTCATAATAAATTTCTTGCTAAATTATCAACTAATTTAGCCAAACCTTTTGGTGTGAAGCAAACCAAAATAATAGATATTAAAGATAGTATTTGACCTTTGGCAATTGATGAATATTTCGGTATTGGTAAGAGTACTTCTCAAAAGTTAAAAGAAATTGGAATCGACACAATAGGCAAATTAGCTTCTCGTGATAAAAATGACCATGATTTATATGAAATTTTTCGTTCAAGAACTAACCGTTTTATCAATGAGGCAAAGGGTATATTTAATGAAGAATTAAATTATGAACACAATGACTTAAAATCAATAGGAAATGAATTAACATTTTTATCTTTTGATTTAGATGAGCGCGATGAAATATTAAAAATCTTATTTAATTTATGTCAAAAAGTAAGTTTGAGAGCTAAGAATCGTAATACTGTTGGATACGTAATATGTGTTTCGGTGAGAAGCACTACTAAACGATGAACTCGTCAACAAATGACGCTTAATATTCCAACTAATGATAGTGATGAGATTTACTCGAAAGCTAGTTCAATTTTTAATAAGATGTTTAAAGAGAATTTTATTAGAGGTATTGGAGTCAAATTATCTCGTTTAATAAACGAATTTGATGTTGCAAAACCAATATCTTTATTTGAAACTGATGAACATGAAGACAAGATTAAAAAAATTATTAAAAATATAAATTATAAAATGAGAGTAAAATCATTAAAAACAGGTGACGAATTTGAAAGTGATAAAGTGAAAGAAAATATTCAGTCACGTTATTTATGCGAAGATACCGCAAAGAAAGGTTAATTATGAAAATAGGATTATTTGGAGGCAGTTTTAATCCAGTCCATAATGGACATATTAAGATTGCTAAATATGCTTATGAACAATTAGGACTTGATAAGTTAATTTTTATTCCTGCAGCTACTAATCCATTCAAGAAAAAACAAAAAAATGTTAGTGCTCAAGACAGAATTAAAATGATAGAGTTATCAATACAAGGTTGCCCAGAGAATTTTGAAATTTCAGAGTATGAAATTAAGAAAGGTGGAGTAAGTTATACTTACCAAACAATTAGATATTTTGCTCAAAAATACGAATTTGATGAATTGTTTTTTCTAATTGGTTCAGATTGCTTGCCTACTTTACATAAGTGAGAATTTATTGAAGAAATCACCAAGACTGCCAAATTTGTAGTTTTTAAACGAAGCAATAATTTCAATAAAACAAATATTAAAAGATTTAATCTCCTAAAACTTAATAACGAGTTGTATGTAGAATCCTCAACAGCCATCAGAAAAGGTATGTTGTCTTACACTGACCCCAAGGTCAATGCTTTTATAGGCCAAAACAGACTCTTTGCTAAAGAAATTGTGCATTCCACATTAACTGCTTTAAGAGCAAAACATTCAGTGGCTGCTGCAGAATTTAGTGCTAAATTAGCAAAAGCAAATGGTTTAACTTATAATCAAGGATATTTTGCAGGTCTTTTTCACGATATTTGTAAAGAGGTTCCGGAACAAGCGTCAAGAGAGTTTATATCTAGCTTTGGTTTAAATGGTTTTGATAAGATAATTTATCCGCGTCACAAGTTGCACCAGGTTTGTGGTTCATTGTGGGTTAAACATGTATATATGATTAATGACCAAGAAATTGTTGATGCTATTGAGTGTCACACAACATTAAAAAGCAATCTAACTAAATTAGACAAAATTTTATTTATAGCAGACAAAATCTGCGATGGAAGAGCTTTTGGTGGAGTTCAAAAATTACGTCAATTAGCTCTTGATAATCTAGAAGAAGGTTTTAAGCAAGTGGTTAGAGTTAATTATGAATATAATAAATCTAAAGGTGTGGTTTTTGATGCCGAACAGCAAAAAATCTACGATAAATGGATGGAATAGAGATGAAAAAATGGAAGAAATAAGATTACACAAATTTATAGCTCAGGCAGGTTTAGCATCTAGACGCGAAGCTGAAAAAATGATTAAGGAAGGAAAAGTTCTTGTCAATGGCGTGGTTGCTAAATTAGGCGTTAAGGTTACTAAAAATGATAATGTAACAATTAATGGTAAATTAATTGAAAACAAGGTTGAAAAACTTGTATATTATGTACTTAATAAGCCAAAAAAAACTGTATCTAGTTCAAAAGATCAGTTTGGGCGTCAGACAGTGGTTGATTTAGTACCGAATGATTATAGAGTTGTTCCAGTCGGTAGACTTGATTACAACACGACTGGAACAATAATTTTGACGAATGATTTGCAAATAGTGAATGAATTAACTCACCCTAAATATGAAATACCAAGAACATACCGTGCGCGTATTGATGAACCACTTTCACTAAGAAAATTCAGAATGTTAAATGAAGGAGTAATGGTAAATAATAAACTTTCAAAGCAGATAGTTGACCAAGTCGAGCACAAAAGTTATCTAGTAACATTGCACGTTGGTTCATATCATCATGTTAAAAAGCTTTTTGAATCTATTGGTCACAAAGTGATTAATTTAAAGCGTGTATCATTTGCTAATATTAATGTTGATAAAATGCCGGAAGGTACTTATCGGGAATTAACTCTTAAAGAATTAAAAGACTTAAAAAATATTATTAGAATTCAAAAGCAAAAAATGAATAAAAACGAAATAGGGTAATCTCTATTTTTGTTTTCGATTGAATAATGAGTAAATTTAGTAAAAAAAATAGAGCATTGCTCTATTATGCAAATTGTTTTTCATACTCAGCAGCTTGAACAAAAAACTTATGTTCAATTTTTCTGCTTCATGATAATTTGGTTTGGTCGATATTTGGAAGTTTTTTAGTTGTGTAATGTCAAGAAAAACCAAATAAAATCATTGATGAAATTAATGAGTTAACTACGAATGCAATAAGTATTGCGTAATTGCTTCATTCATAACTTCCGGTATAACGGAATATTAACGAACCGATTAATCAGCTTAGTGGTGCAATTATTAGGTAACAAATGAAATTTTCCATTGAGACTGATAATAATGATTTTTCAATATCGTTTGTTCCTTGGAAAAGTAAGACTGATGAAATTGAGAATGACAAAAAGACAATCCTTAACATCATAACTCTCATGAATTTTGCAACCTCATATTTAGTATCATCAGTAGTATTTAAAACTTTAACAATGACTGATTCAGCAGTTGCAGTCACTAAAATATATGACAACACTGCATAAGTTACAGCAACTATTAATGTTCATATATATATTTCTCTACATCTTTTAAAGTCACGTTTTACGTAATTAAATGATAATAGTGATCTTGCACCATCATTTATTCCAAATATTGCCATTACGAATAGGAATAAAACGGGCATACATTTAGCTAAATAGAATTGATAGCTTCCGCCTAAGGAGAATGAAGTTTTGGTAAATAGTAAGTTTAATACCGCAAAAGCTATCGCTGTACCAAAACCACGAACAAACCCACTAGCTCCAAGTAAAAATGTAGGACCCAAAAGTGCTTTATTAAATTTAAATTTAAATAATTTTCTAAAGTCCAATCACGATTTACCTTTTATATTTAAGTAAATTACATATCACACATACATTAATAAGTTGAATGTTCAACCTATTATAGTGGCTACAACACCACCTAAAACACCTTGTTTTAAGACAATAATAAAGACAGCATCAAGCGAAATATTTATAATGTTAGAACCGATTCCAACCCCCATTGTATAAACGTTATACCCTTCAGCTCTAATAAAGTAAGAAAGGAATAAGCTTAAACCTTGAATAATAGTTCCTGATGCATAAATATATACATATTGACTAGCTCATGAAACACTCATATTGTGAGCAGCATCGTAATATGCTTGAAGTAATTCTCTTTCATTAGCGTCTTTTACGACATTAGGGTCAACAATGTTACGACCTGCTAACGAATCTATTAAACCAGACCCAACAAGAGTAAATGAGATCAATGTCGCTAAAAGCGATAGACTAAAGCAAACTCAAAACATAGTTGCTCATAGGTTTTTACCAGTAAATTCATATCCTTTACCAATACATTTCGTATAATAAATACTTGCTCCAACCGGTACCAAAAAAACTATTGAGTTCGAAAATACAATTAATGGTTGAAATGCAGCATTAGCAGTTGAGACTATTAAATTACCGTTGATTTCTGGAATACCAGCCCCGATATTTTTATATTTTTCATATAAAGTATAATATTCATCGTGTGTGATGTGACGGATGTTTAAGGAAGGCAAGAAATTGTAAATTTCTCCAGGGTTAGTATTTGTATCAAAAATTATCTTTGTTTTTGGCACAAATTGTTGAATAAAGATGGTGTCTGCGAACGAATACAATCCAACCATCAAGGCTGTAAGAAGTGAAGGAATAACAACTATTCAAATAGCTTTTTTAATTGGAGTATTGCCAAATAATCTGTTTGCGCGATCTTGTTTGATGTGTTTTCTTTGTTCATTCTCCATATATGAATCTCCTTTCTAATATTTTAAATTTGACGAATAAAAAAAGCAACAATAAATTACTTGATTTATTGGTATTTAATATAAAACGTCGTGAATGATTGTTTTTTTGGATTGTTTATTTAATATTTGCTTTGACAAAAGTCATAACGACGTGTATTTAAATGCATTCTTATTTTATACAAATTATGGAAGCAACGTAAAAATTTTTTGTGAACTTATAAGTCTTATTTAAAGGTTATTCGTAAAATTAAGGAATTTATTTTCTTGTATTTTATTATTTTTTGGCTTATTTTTTTATTATTTTATACATCAATGATAACTTCCTGTTAATTCCGCAATTATTTTTTCAATACATTAATAAATACTTTATAAAAATTAGGAATTTTATTGTAAAATACTTTAAATAAATTATGACAAATGTGAAATTCGAAATTTCAGAGAACGAGGTTGAGATATGAAACGAAAAATAATACAATCTATAGTTGCAACTGCAACAATTTCTGTGGCATCCGTAACCATTTTAGCGATAATTGATTATTACAAAATAAATAACCTAAATTTTATAAATAAACCTAGTGCAATTAAAGATATTAAAAATAGTAAAAATCGGTTTGAAATGGCTAAAAAATATGATAAATATGTTACCCTCAATCAAATAAATAAACTTAAAAAAATAACAGAAGCAAAAAAACAGATTAGGAATTTAGATAGATTAACCGAAGTTGAAATTGAAGAGTTTATAAAGAAAATTGATCCACCTTTGATTATCGATCAAACTAATATTGATGTGGTTGTTGATTCAGCACATTTATTAAATAACTCACGAAGCAAAAATAAATATGATTGATTCAATATTGATAATTTAATGTTTATTGAGAAAAATAAAAAAATATTGCTAAACAAACAAATGAAGGAATTATTAAATCAAAATTCGAAAGAATTAGATCATTTCATTAACACAATAAAGAAAGAAAATGAAGATAATAAATTAATTGAATTAGAAAAAACCTTGAATCTACTTAAGCAACTAACTTTTTTAACTAAGGAGGATGTTTCTAAATTTAAAATTAGATTATTGCCAAATCTAATAAAAAACAAAAACCAAATAGATAATATTGTCAATGATGCCGAAATTTTAAATTTAAAACGCAAGACAATACGAAATATAAATAAAGCGGTTTCTGTTGTTGGTGACAAATCTAAGGTATTAACTATAAACAAAATTCTGGACAATAAAAATGTAAGTAGTTTAGACGTCACAGTTAACGATTTTTATCTAAATCAAATTAATCAATTAATTAAACTGGCTGAAGACGACCAAAAACCTAGACATGAAATTAAAGAAGCTGTGATTTTGGCTAGACAACAACTTAAAGACCCTGCTCGTAACGTTCGTGAAATATATAATCAATTAGTAGATTCAACAATCAAATTTACAAACAAACCAAATAAACTTGAAGGTGTTAATATTTTTCATGTCGATCCTCCTGTCGGTTTGTTTCGTAATCTTAGAATTAACCCCTCTATATTTAAATACATAAGCGGGCCAAACGCGAAATGAAGTGATCAAGTTCAAAAATATTTAGCTCAAGCCAAGGAATATTATCAAAATAAATTCAACCATTTTATTGAAATAGCAACAGATCCAAGGGTTGTCAATTTAAAAGACAAACATTTTTACGGTTCGTACTTTTACACTATTGTTAATCGTAATGTATTGAAAGATATATATGACTATAACCTAGGAACAAGTTATCTTATTAATTCTGATGTGATTTTAAATTTGGTTGAGACTGAGGCAAAAAAGTCAACAGTAACTAAGGATTTTAATTATATAGACTCAATAAATAAAATAGTGTTGGAATTTTCTAAATGCCACGATCGATCAAGTTATTATCCTGGTATTTTCATGTGAGATAAACGCAACGTACCGGTTTATTATTATAAAAATATCGAGGATAACTACAATCCATCTGTTGGAATTAATAATAATTATAATTTCGTTTTTAATCCGTATTTAAAAGAATTGATTTCCGAACAAGAAATAAAAGATATAAATCAAGCTGTGGATTTTTCGATTAATTTTTTACGTAAAAACAATGTTCAGTTTAGTAATGACAATGTTACTTATGTATATCTGAATGCTATATTTGACCCAAACAACAAAATTAACTATTTGGATAAAATCGAAGATGAAACCGAAAAAAACAACCTAAATAAAGTTTTAAACGAAATAGAGATTTTAATAAAACAAAAATTTGATAAATCCATTTTTAATACATTCCAAAATATTAAAAAAACACTTTTTCCTTCGTATATTATGAATAACAGTTCATTTCAAGAATTGGCACATTATATTTTCACAAATGGAAATTTATATGATTTTTCTTTTCTTTCATTTATGATTGAATACGATCCTGGTTTTGGATATTCAAATGAGTATTATAGAGCACCAACACAACTTTGGAGTTTGGTAGATGATTTACCAATCTCAAATAATTTCGAAATACAAAAAGATAGTTTAAAAAATATCTTTATTGAATTTCATCAGCTTTTAGACACTTTACCATTAAAACTTATGACCCCGGAACAACTATTAAATAAGTTGAAGCAAAATAAATTATATGATTTTATAAGTAAATACCAAATGTTTGTTAATAACTTAGATCATTCTGATTATCGCATTGATGAAAACAGGGACTTAAACACCATTTTATTAGAACTAAAATCATCTATTTATAAATGTAAAGAACTTAATGTTAAAGGAATATATTTTGATGTTGATAAACTTGAACAGTTATTAAAAACAATTGACAAAAATAACTCACGAAATAAGTTAACGCTGCAAATAATAAACCTATTTTTATTAAATGATTTATTGTATAACAAGTATCCATCCAGATTTAATTATAGATTTTTTGGACTTGGTGAGAGAGCTATTAATACAATTACAGATGTTAATATTTCTCGTTTAAATAGTTTATATCCTTTAATAAAAGAAAATATTGAATTATTTAAAAGTGGTAATTATGGTGAGAAAATAAGCCAAAATGAATATTTAAAAAATATTTTGTTTGATGATTTTAATAATATGAGTAGTTCATTTTTAGGAAAAATAACATCAGCTAATAAATCTGAACGGCAAGATATTATTGTGAACTTACTAAGTCATATTGACGATATAATTAAAAAAGTTTCCGCCATTCCTGATTTAAAAGTATTAAAAACACAATTAGATGAAAACAAATCTATTATTCAAGAAATTGTTAAAAAAATTGATAATGAGACTGATTTGTCATTTAATTACAAAGTTAGATTAGACGCATTAAAACCGATTTCCGACGCCGATTTTTACGATGAGCTATCCAAAAAAGGAAGAGAATACATAAGATTGATGGTGGCCGTTGCACCATTTGGATCTTACGGTTATAGCATAAATGAATTTATTGAGTTATTTACCGAATATAATAAAAACAATTCTGATAATGTAATTCTCAACTCTCTATTCGCCGATAAAAAGTATGGTTTTATACAAAAATATGGTGAATCGGATACATTGTACTCTTCTTCTCATCATTATTTTAACGATTATGTATCTGCCGAGTGAAAAAGTGAATGAGATTCAAAAAAACATCTATTAGACCAGTTCAAAGATGATATACATATAGGTCGTAGCGACAATAACAATTATGCTAATAGTATTTCCTTATCAGAATCAAACAAGAATAAATTTAGAGACTTAAATAGTATGGTAAGTAATATATTTGATTCATTAAAAAGTAAATTATTCAATACTTTCATTAGTCATTTTAAAATGGATGAATCAAAAGATAAATTCGATCTTAATAAATTATCAAAATTTTCCAACTCTTCCGACTATAGTAATGTAACAATAGAAAATGTTAAAAATAGATATGACAAAGTTTATAAATATTTGTCAAATATTATCTACAATGTACTATTACAAGTTGATGGGAATGTTTTGAAAAAAATAGGTGATGAATTTGGATGGGACATTTATAATAAACAATTATTTTTGTTTGTGACAATGAATATTGCACAAAATTACGATAAAATCAAGGATGTTTTAGACAAACTTGTGATGTTTATCAATTCTCTTACTGTTGAGATGACTGATACTGAAGTAAATAGAGCTTTAAATATGTTTATTAATAACAATCGCGAATTTATTAAAAGCAAAATTGAATCCTTAGACAAGTTGAATTTTGCTTCTGATTAAAAAAATCTTTTACTATAACAAGGTAAAAGATTTTTTTTAATGTTATATGATGCAAATAAATTTAAATAGTTTCATAAATAATTTTATGAAACCAAGAACTTTGGTTCTGGATTTCATAATTATTAAAAAATGCGTAAAAAAGTAACGCTCCATAAATGGCTAGTATATCAAAACAAAAAAATACACAAAATAATCACGGATATTGAAAATACGAAAATAAAATCAAATTAATCACGAAACTAAGATTATTTAGATAAAGTAGATAATGTAACTAAACTTTAATGCAATAAACTCTTTAATGAAAAGTAATTTGATGAACAAACCGGCTTTAATGAGGGTGAAAGAACAAGAGAAGTTAAGAATAGTGGAAACAGTTTATATTAGAAAATCATGACAAAATATGGCGGATAATTACTATTTCAATTCTGAGGGATAGAAATGGACGAACCAAATATAAATATCTTGAAAATAAAACTGAAACTGATGACGTAAATAACATAATTATTGCAATTCTGCAAGAAATTTACCTACAAGAAAATTGTTGATATATTGACAAAAATATGTAAAATCCATCAAAAGAAATATTGTCAAACATGATTAGTAACTTCAAAAAAAGATATTGAAATTTATAAGAATAGAGAATTGGAAATACACCGTTGTATATTTTGGTCTACTTATTATATACC
The DNA here is from genome assembly GCF_024742155.1 of Mycoplasma zalophidermidis. Lineage (NCBI taxonomy): Bacteria > Bacillati > Mycoplasmatota > Mollicutes > Mycoplasmatales > Mycoplasmataceae > Mycoplasma > Mycoplasma zalophidermidis. Next base: position 144,569 of record NZ_JANSFS010000001.1, read on the forward strand.
ATTAAAACATCATACTTTTTGATAAAAAAAGTGTAAATGTGCCTGTAGAAATTAATAAGAATTGCGATAAATATGTATTTAAGACAGATGAGGCAAAGATGATGTTAATTTAAAAAATGAAACTCGTGAAGGATGGTTAGATATCGGATGAACAAAAAAATGTAAAATAGATAGTTATACCTACTAAAGGACTTCAATTCATACTGAATAAATAGGAAAGAGTGTCTGAGAACCTTCATAGTAAAACACCTATCAAATGATTTTTGAAGTGTTGAAATTTTTGAAACCACTTATGAGATTCATTTTCCGAGACGACGAGACTTTGTTAAATTGGTAGAGCGAAATATTAATTCACTATCTAACTCAAACTAGAATTTGAGGTAAACTAAAGAAAAGAATTATTAAAATATTTTGAATTGAATGCAGATGTTATAGACCTCAAAATATAGTTCAATATAGTCATAAATATATTTCCGAGTCGCACAAAAGTTTCAAAAAAAATTGCACCCAGCAGGGTTTATTAAAATATCCAATCATTTAAAGAACTAAATATAAATGCGTAAACCACATTTAAATAATAAATATCACCGAACAAACTCCAAAACGTACTACATCCTTGTATTAAATCAAGTAATACAAAATTATTGACAACTATCTAGTTACAAGAACTAATCTATTTTTCTAAAAATATCTAACAGATCTCACAAAGTCTGTAATTTGAATCCCTAAAAAATGTAATAAAACAATAAATGTTATGCTGAAATCAATGAAATTAAATGCGTTGAATACACAAAATTTTCACAACTACACTATGAAATTGCTAAATAACTCTATCATTTCTCTTTTCGTTATCCAAAATATTTTCTTCTTTGATTGCAAAAGTAATATAATATTAATGAAAAGGGTGCTGTAAAAGGCTGAGATTATACCTATGTGCTGATCATGGTAATTCATGCGTAGCACGAATTTGTTTAAAAAATATCCCCTTTTCGGTTAATATAGAGGATATTTTTATTTATTAAATTGCCAATAAATAAAAACCTCTCCATAGGGGGAGAAATATGAAATTAAAAATGTTATCAATATTGCCTATTGGGTCATTTTTTCCAATAGTTGTCTCATGTAGCTATGATAACGATAGCAATGAAGCTGATGATAGAAAAGAATTTTTGAGCGATCGGGACGCACTTAAAATGTTTGATAAAAATTCTAGTGAAATTGTGATACCTGAGTATATATCAGAAATTGGACCAAATGCATTTAGCAAATTTTACAAACTGACAAAAGTAAAATTTCCTAAAAAATTGGTTAGCATTGCAGAGGGAGCATTTGACTATACACCAATAAAAATGATCGAACTACCTGAAGGAATTAAATACTTGAATGGTTTTAACTATACACTAATAGACACCCTCACTTTGCCTAATTCTCTTAAAAAAATTGGCGGTTTTAAAGAAACCTTAGTAAAAAAAATTGATTTTAATGAGGGGCTAGAGGAAATTGAAGAAAATGCGTTTGATGATTCTGATGTATCCGAAATAAATTTACCTAGTTCTCTAAGAATTTTAGGGGGGTTTGCCCGAAGTAATATTAAACATATTCAGTTAGATAATAACATTGAAAAAATACACAATAATAGTTTTAATGATACAAAAATTACAACATTGAAGTTACCTTCAAATATAAAAGAGATTGGTGGATTTGCACGCACTTCAATTCGTAGATTGAATTTACCAAACTCATTGAGAATAATTAATGAACACTCTTTTGATTCCACGCCAATACAAGAACTAATTTTAAATGAGAATTTACAAAAAATAGGCGGTTTCTCTAATACAAACCTGAGGTCAATAAAATTCAACGACAATCTGGTCGAGATCTTTGAAAATAGCTTCAACGAATTGGAATGATTGAAATCAATTGAATTACCTAAGAAAATAATCAAAATTGGGGGATTTCAGAAATCAAATTTTAGCGAAATTAATATACCGGATTCTGTTGTAGAAATCCATCCGAACACTTTGGCATATTCAAAAAACATACACTATTTAAAACTACCAAATAATTTAAAAAAACTGGGGGGGTTCCAGGGAACAGTTATAAATTCTTTGCAATTGCCCGAAAGTTTAGAACAAATATATGAAGGTTCATTTGATTCCACACCTATTTCTGAACTAAATTTACCTAGAAAATTAATTTACCTCGGAGGATTTGCAAACACGGGTATTAGAAATATAAAAATCCCTGAAAGTGTGAAGTTTATAGCTCCTCATTCATTTGATTTAAAAAGCGATATTCAATATGAGATCATTGATCTAAAATTACCAACTAATCTCATTTCTCTTGGTGGATTCAAAAATTGAAATATTGAGAAAATAAACTTACCAAATAGCCTTGAAATTATTGAAGAAGGGACCTTAGATAACACAAAAATAAAGGAGTTGAATCTACCAATTAATTTAAAAAAACTCGGTGGGTTTGCTGGGACCTATATAAGAAAATTACATCTACCGAATTCAATTAGACACATCTTACCTAAAACTTTGGATGAAACGGGACTATCAAAAATAACCTTACCTAGTAAATTAGAATCATTGGGTGGGTTTGCAAACACAAATATCACAAGTTTAAAAACACCTAAAACACTTAAAGTTATTTACAAATCCTCTTTTGATAGGGCGCCAATTTCTAATTTATATTTAAATGAAGGTTTGGAAGTATTGGGAGGCTTCGGTTTTAATAAAAATCTAACAATTTTGAAAATTCCTTCAACGGTTAGGGAAATATTGCCAATTTCATTTAATGACACCGGAATTAAAGAGGTTGAATTACCAAAAAATTTAGAAATATTAGGTGGTTTTGGTGGTCAAAATTCCTTGATTTCTTCGGTTATTTTACACGAAAATCTAAAGAAAATAACCAACGACGCTTTTACATATAACACAAAAATTAGAAATATTGTTTTGCCTGAAGGACTGGAAGAATTATATGGGTTCGGTTTTACTCGAATTAATGAGATAAAATTACCATCAACGTTACGGAAAATAGGAGGTTTCAATCAAACACAAATAAACACACTTACATTACCTCCAAGATTAAGAAGTTTCTCCGGTTTTAGTGAAACAGGTGTAGAGGAATTAACATTACCACAATATGTAAAAGATGCTGAAATATCAAAAACTTATTGACCTCGGCTAAACTTATTAAATATTTATAGTAAATATTTAATAAATGATAAAGAATGAATTGAGGATATTAGAAATCAACAAATTCTTTATAATGATTTTTCGAAAGGACAAAATGAAAAAGAATAAACTAATACTTATCGGAGGTTCAATATCTTGAATTCCATTTGTTTCGACAGCCTGCAGTAAGGATAAAACTGACGATACACAAAATGACAATGAAATTCTAAAAACGGAGTTGGAAATTCAAAAGGAAAAATTGCAAAAAATAATTGAGGATGCCCAAATCAAACATAAATCCTATAGTTCTGAAGAGGGGAATGAGGCTTTCATTAAATCTGCAAGGGGAATAGATGAAGCAACCAAAGTTTTCCATGAAGCTAAGACAGTTAAAGAATTGGTAGAAGCAGGAGAAAGACTAAAAAAAATTATAGAAGAAACAGAAAAATACAATAATCTTAGTATTGATGCAAAGCGTCAATTGGTCGTGGATAAATTTAACAAGAAATTGCTTGAGACAAAAATTACGTTGAATAAACTAACTAAACCTGATGCTATAGAATTATTAATATCAGCAATTAATGAAGCCCAAAGTATTACAAACGATGATTTAAGATATTATTACAAATTAATAAAAACAACTGCTAGCCTGCAATTAGCTATTGAAAATGCAATGGTTTTGGATAAAAAAAGCAATAAAGAGTTATATGAACTATATCTATCTAAATGTTCAAAAATAATCAATGACTTTGAGAGAGAATTCGGAAATGATGAAATATACTTAAATATTCAAAATAAAATAAGAAGCCTATTTTCAAATGAAATAAATGCAGATAAATCAAATTACAATGAAGAAACATATGGACAAAAGGAAAATGAACTAAAAGTAAAAGTAGGTGAAATACTAAGAGACATCAAATCAACAACATTAACAAAAAAAATGGTGAGTTCATTGTATGATAATGAAATTACTAGTATTCAATTATTGCCAGAAGTTAAATATATTCAACAAGATGCATTCAAAGATTACTATGAACTCGAAAATATAAAATTTAATGATAAACTCGAATCAATAGGTCGAGGCGCGTTTTCTAATACGAAAATTTCCTCGCTGATTCTCCCTAAAACAATACGGAAAATCAGTGGATTTGATAGGACACTTATTACGGATTTGGTTTTACCGGAAGGAACAGAAATAGTTGAGTTTGCTTTTAATAATGCAAATAGATTGACAAACTTAACATTGAATGAAGGTCTTATAGAAATTTCAGGTTTTGATGAAACTTCGATAAATTCATTGGTATTACCAAGCACACTAAAAAAATTTTACGGATTTAGACACACATTAATTACTGATTTGACACTACCAGAAGAATTGAATACTTTTGTTACCCACTTACCTGAATTGAAAACATTATCTATTCCAGAAAATTTTGATTTGGATTTAATAACAACGAACAAAAGCTCGACAGTAGGTGTAGTAATTTCAATGGATTTGTTTCCAAAATTGGAAAACATTTATGTTACCAGTGTTACTCAAAAAAATAAATTAAAATCAATATTATCAACAAACATCAAAATTGAAGATGAAAACTCAATACGAAGTAAAATAAACGAATTAGAAGCCATTAAAAATAAAAGAATTAAAGAACTTCAATTATATGTTTCATATTTACAAAATATAGCAACGGTTGCTGTAAATAACTATCCAAATATTAGCGAAAAGGCGAAATCAGAATTAGTTAGTTTAACCCAAGCAGATAACAATAATGATAATTCTATTATGAGTGAAATTAAAAACTTTCTTATCAACTACAAATACTCTTGAACAAAAAATAAAAAATTGAGTGATATTGATAAGAATATTACAAGTTTAAAACAAATAATAAACTTGCTTAACTACAAATTTTCTTATGAAAGTGTTGAAAAAGATGAAAAATTGAGCAGTGAAACTAGAAATAATTATCGTAATGAAGATCTAAAATATAACTCAAACAAAAATAATTTTGATGAAATAGAAATAAAAATAACTAAATTAAGTAAACTACTGGAAAAATATAGAGAAATTGTGAGAAATTCTGAATATTATATTGAATACCTTAGTTTAATTGCTAAGCATATGGTGGAATTGAAAGTGCATACATTAAATGTTCAACAAAAAACTAGGTTAAAAACTATACTGGGATTACAAAATTACGAAAGTGATCAGGTGTTATTAAAAATACTTAGCGACTACATTTTTAAACGCAAATATAATTCACATGATACACTAATAACCACTCAAAGTAAGATTGATGAATTAACTAAGCTTATAAAAATTGTTAATTTTGAATTAACTACCGATAACATAAGCATTCAAAGTGATGAAGAACTACCAAATGTATATTCAATTAAATCTGATTTTGATCTAGAAAAAAATAAATACGAAGGTTCAAAAATTAACAAATGAGAAGAAATAATAAAAATAAGATAAAACTTAGATTCTTTTATAGTTCTGTCTTCGCTTCATTGTTTACGATACCGGTTGCAACAATATCTTGCGTTAACATTTCAAATAAAAATGAAAAACTGCCAAATAATTTAGAATTTAACCAAGAATTTGAGTTTTCCAACAATTCAAGCGAATATAAATTAAACAACGTCAAAATAAAAACTTTCAAAAATACGAAAAATCAAGATATGTATATAAACGTTAACGAGTTCATCAAAAAAATGAATGGAGTGGTAGACCCTATGTCTTTTAAATTTAAGGCAAGAATCGGGAATCAACTCCATTACGTTAACGGAGAAAACGAAATAATTTTTGACACAAAGCAAAACAAAATTTTATTAAATAATTTAGACGCCTTTCAAGTATTAAAAAGTTCCGAAACAATTGATTATACAAAGTGAATCGAATATCTATCAACCAAAGTCACCAAACTAGCTGATAAAAAATATAGTGAATTAGACTTAGGTAAATATAACATGAGTATTGAAACAGCAAATAACGATATTTACCTTCCTTTTTCCGTATTTAATCTGCTTTTCTTCAGTCAAAATTATTACAACATCTATTTTAACGGTGAAAAATTTGTTGGTGTTAGCACGGTTATAAACAAAGATATAGATCCAAAAGAATACAACTTAATAATGAATAGTGTTTTGAACAATAAAATGCAAACAGAGAAATTTAGAATAAATAGTTATAATTTTATTTTGTTTGTCTTCGACAATTTTTATGGTCTTAGAGGTAAATTTTTAGAAGAAAATAATGTAAAAAATTTTGATGAGTATTTTACAAAAAACGGCTTAAAAGAACAATTACTATCAATCAATATCGCTGACAATACATCTGCTTATGAAAGCTTTTTCTACGAACACCTAAATGAATTACACTCGTCAATACAGTCTGGATCATATTATCATCCAGAAAATTACAGAGCAAACCCTTATGGGGCGACTAGAAGTCAAAAAGTTAATGAATATATTGCTTGGTTAGGTATATTAAAAAAAATTCGTAGCGCCGTTCTTTCAAACCACGAAAACAAATTTGTTAGTTTTCATGACGACACAGCGATAATATATCTAGATCAGTTTGTTGTCGGTTCAAATGATAACTTAATGAAAGGTGCAAAGCACGAGCATGATAGTTTTGAGAAAATGTATAAAGCAATAGAGTTAATAAGACAAAATCAAACACCGATTAAAAAAATAATTTTGGACTTGTCTCTTAATGGTGGCGGTTCAATTGCAGCGATGGAAAAAGTTGCTGGTTTCTTAACTAACAAAGACCAGCAAATTTTCTTCTACGAAACAATCAATAAGCAGTTATCATATTCAAAATATAGAGTTGATGTTAATAAAGATGGCCAATATGACATGAGAGATGGATATCCAAATTATAAATGATACATTTTAACTGGTATTAATACTTTTAGTGCTGCAAATTTGCTTGCACACATTGCGAAAACAAGCAAATTGGCAACAATAATTGGAAACAGATCAGGTGGCGGAATGTATTCTATATTACCAATTGTACTACCTGATGGCACTAGTTTGGAGATATCATCAAATAATGCCTGAATCGCCGCATCAAAACAGGAAATCGCGGACGAAGATCAATTACCGTACACACAAAATGGGGTAGCTGTGGATATAGAAATTCCCTATTTAGCATACATGAATTATGATGTAATTAGTGCCTACATAAGAGATCCTAAGAAAGGGAAACAAGAATACGACAATTATTTAAGAAGTACGAAAATTTCTGCGTGAAAAAACGAGGCGAAAAATATTGAAAAATATTTAAAATTTATCAACAAAAAGAAACGCAAGGAATATCAAATAGAAATAGAAAATAATAAAATAATGGACCAAGACTCACTTGAACGAATGGAAGAAAAAATTGAAAAAATGAAGTCGATTTTTAGATTTGTAGAACATTTATATAACAAGGAATTTCCTAACCCTTAAATATTTGGGTCGTAAATAATTTGTGTAAATTCATAATTTAAAGTAGTTCCTAATTAGAATGGACGTGTAAAAAAATGGTGGGTTAGCACGCAGGTGAAAGCTTGCGTTTTTTATATCTTTTGTTAAATGGATAAAAAAGAGCTGACTACTTGGCTGACTTAATCAAAAATATTTAGTGTCTGTATTATACAAAATTTTCAGCGACTAAACAAAAGAAATGAAAAAATGAGTAAATATTGTCATGTAAAAAATAAGTCCACTTAGTGTTAAAACAAAAAAGACTTTTTGATCTTATTTTATTGAGATATAAATGACAAAAATATTTATAAAATTGCTAAATACAAAACTGAAGAAAAATTAGATAAATAAGTTTACAAAACAAAATTATAAATAAATTAATTGTGTTACAAAATTATTTTAAAAATACAAAACGGTCTCTAAAAAAGAAGCGGAAGTCATTAAAATTTCGTACTGGCGGCTAAAAAACATAAAAATATTGCTTCAAAATTACGACGAATCAAAAAAATGAAATTTTAATTAAATTAAATCACGCCAACAAAAAATAAGCTTGCGCTTAATAAATTATCTGACTATCTAATTCTTTTTATCATAAATAAAGATAGGTTACGATTCTAAATTCATCAAAAAAGAAGATAAAGATCATTTAACAATCAGCTTTAGAAGAAATTGCAATGAAGGTTGCTCACTTCAATTAAGAAGCAAATAAACATACCAATATTTTATTAAACGTTGCTCTGCAAAAAAGGGTTTAATAGTGCTACACAAATAACCACAAACTAAAAGAAGAATTGTGAGAAATAAGGACAAAGAAAAATATGACAGTAAGTATTTGTTAATTCAACAATTGTCCAAAATCAACGGAAAGTTCAATTAGAAAGATTACTGAATCTTCACAAATATGAATTTGGTGAAATGCTTTAATTAGACGCTTGTAGTGAAGCTTGAATTAAACATTTACATGATTTTCATATTTACTTAGCAGTAGATGCTGAAACATAAAAGATTCTATCTTTGTATGCTGAAAAAGAAGAAACAACAGTCGGTTATATTAAACTACTGGACAACTCTTTGCCCGATATGGCTATCCAATAAGTTTAAAACTGATAGAAGAACCACTTTTTGCCAAACAAGAAAATAACATACCTATGGTAAAATGACTAAATTCTAAAAATATAGGACTAGAATTTAAAAGTTACAGGGAGTTTAACCAAATGATGAAAGAACCAAAGATACAATCAAACTATGACTTATAGAGTATTGTGTCAGCAAAAATTGCTGTACTATTGAAGAAATAAATAAACATTCAAAAAACAATTCAAGAATATAATTAAAGTTTATCAAAATATAAATAATAAAATAAATGCCTTAAAAAAACGACAAAAGAAAATGAACATAGAATTCATTTACTGATTAAAAGAATTACTCAGCTGGTTGTGTTCAATATATGAATAATTACTATGTGCCAATAACAGAAGAAAATAAGAGGTTTTACTACATGGGAAATAGCAAAACAAATTTCATATGAATTCCTCCGGAGAATTAATGTTTATTATTGAAATAAATTTTTAAAAGCGAATGTTTGAAAAGAGAATAATTGACAGATTATCAACTATTTTGCAAAAACACTATTTAGTTTACGATGACGTTTTAACAAAAAAGTTCTATCGTGTCGTTTAGAGAAGCAGAGAATTTGTGATTAATTTATAAAACGTGATCAATGAATCATGAAATTCAAATGTAAGAGAAAAAAATGCTTGAAAAATTACTAGCTTCCGCAGAAATTCTAACTTAATATCTAAAAATTAACAGGAATTAATAAAATTTAAAACGTGCTTTTTAAATGCACGATAATACCAATTAAATTCCACATTTAATCACAAATGTATTAAACAAAAAAGCCCTTTCACATTTTTTAAAAAAAGCTTTTTTGTTTTCTAGTTCACAGAGTTCATTAAGAAAATTCTCAAAAATTTAACGAATCATAAAACCAAGTATAATTAAAACAGATATTTAAGGCGTATGTGCTTAAATTAACACACTAAAATTTTACGCTTCCAATATTTTATGATAAGTCTATTAGTTGATATTTTTCGGGATACTTATTAGATAATTCAATCAATTTATTTTTAAATGAATTTGGGTTATTGTTGCTTTCGTATCCTAAATAATCAAACTTATACGAACTCAATAAACCAAAACCATATGTATCATCGCCAATATTTTGCATAAATAAAGCTACCATGTCGTAATTTTCATCAAAAACCATACTACCGCTTGCGCCTGATACTAAGTCAAAATCTGTAGATTTTATAGGATCATCTTGCAGTGTAAAAGATTTGAAATGACCATATTTTTGATTCTCATACAATTGCTCATTTAGAATAATTTGGCTTGGCTGATTAATTATATGTTCGCGATATCTTCTGTCAAAATATTCTTCATTTTTTGAAACCGGGAATGAAGCAACCCTAAATTTAAGAAAACTGTCATTATTTATAAAGTTTGTATATTTTGATAATTTTAATGGTTTTAATACTTTTCAATTTTCAAGATATTTAATTATATTTTTATTATCAGTTTTTAATGCTTCATCATAAAGATTTTTAACATCAATTATATTTATTGAAATATCAGCATTCGAAGTTTCATTATTTTCTAAATGTCCCTTTCTGTCATATTGATTTTCTGCAATTCAAAGATTTAATTCTAAATCAGAGTCGTTAATATCTAATGATATATCGTAACTATTGCTTGCCACTTTTTTATCATCAAAATCTCATATAACCATTTTTTTATTAACCCGATTATCGGTTCATTTTTTTTCTAATATATCAGTAACGTGTCTGTTCGTGATGAAATAATATCTTAAATCATTATCGTCAGACGGTTTAACTTTTGCGAGCATTGTCATTGTACCGCCACCTACGCTAAAAACACGTTCTCTGATTTTGCTGAATATTCTATCTTCACTTTTTTTTATTCTTTTCCCACCTGGCATTAATGTACCGCTATTGGAGTTTATATCATATAACTGTGATAGAGATGATAATTTAGCGAAAGGGGAATTATTATAAATTTTTGAGGTAATTGAGAAATTTTTATCCTTTCCTTTTTCAACATAGTAACTAATATCGGTTAGGGTTCCATATTTGTCGATAAACACCTCAGAATCATCAATTTTATAATTGTTGGCTACAATTTTCTTATTTGGAATAATTATTTCTACCTTTAATTGACCATTTTTTGTAATTAGGGATTTAAATTTGATATCAAAAGGTATATCAACATTTTCTAATTGGGCAAATTCATAATTGTTTACCCTATTTGTTTGCATTAAATCTTCAATATCAATTTCAATAGGTATAAGAGAAGTAACATTGTAATTCTTAGTAATATCTTTTATTTGATTACTTTGAATCTTAAAATATAGTTTAATTTTCTTATTGTTAAAATCTTGTTTTAGATAATTGTTTATGTTTTTTTTAAAAATTATTTTGTTATTTAATATTTCGAGTTCATTGTCGCCGATAAACGAAGGCATAACCTTGCGGACGTGCTTAGTGATTGAACCATCATTATTAGTGAAATAAACGGATAAATCTGGAATAATTGAAAATAAATTATCAGTCTCAATGTAATTTTTTCTTTTCATTCATTTAGGAATTTCACCTGTTCAAAAATTATCAACGCTGATTTTAAGCGATTTAAACATTTCTGAACTGAAATATTTTTGAGTTATGTTTTTATTATGTTCGGTCCCTTTCAGTTCATAATTATCAGGAAAAAAATTTTCGTCAAATAATTTCTTTGGATTATCTATTTTCTCATCAGAATATTTGTTTATTGGTTTGTCCTCAATTACTTCCTTAAAAACAAACAAGTTTTTAGAATCCTCTTCATCGGTATTGTCACTTGAAGAGTTTTTATTCTCCTGTGTATTGTTAGACGCATCTTTCGAATCTTCTTTTATTACATTGTTTTCTTTTGACACATCGCCACTCTCTTGAGTATTGTTAGATGCATCTTTCGAATTTTGTTTTATTACATTGTTTTCTTTTGAAGAGTCCAACTTATTATTCTCATTGCTATTATTGCATGAAGCTGCTATGACTGGAATTAAAATAGGTGTACTAAAAAGACCAAGAACAAGTTTATTATATTTTTTAATCATGAAATTATTTTAGCAAATATTAATTAACTATTTTTTTATTTTTTTATTAAATGATAATTGTTTTATAAAAAATAAGCTACAAAAGCAGCTTAGTTAATATATGTGTGTTTAGAGTTTGATAGTTATTATAATCCTAGTTCTTTATCTGTAGGGATATTTAGTGCCGATCCAACATAAGAAAATATTTCAGGACTTTGTTTTAAATATTCTCCATTTAAAATACGTTGAACACTTTTTACGGTTTCCTCTAGTTTTACAAATTGACCAGGTGACTTTGTAAAGTGTTGGGTCATGAAAAAGTTCTGAGTAAAGAAGTTTTCTAGTTGAAGGGCTTTTTTGACTATTATTTTACTTTCATCATCTAATTCGTCAAAACCTAAAATTAGAATAACATCCTCTAGGTCCTTATAAGTTTTTAATATTTTTTTAGTTTCTAATATTGCGTTAAAATGATCTTTACCAATTATAGTCTCATTTACTGAGTTAGATTGGCTTGCAAGAGGATCAAAGGCCGGGAATATATTTTTAGCACTCTGTGCTCTTGATAAAACCAAATTTCCGTCTAGGTGGTTAAAAACCGCCACGGCTGATGGATCTGATAAATCATCCATTGGTAAAAACATAGTTTGAAATGACGTAATTGCACCGTTTTTATTTTTAAACATACGGTGTTCTACGTTCGCTATATCACTTTCTAATGTTGATTGATATCCACCTACCGATGGTTTTTTCCCTAACGAAGAACTAACTTCATTTTCTGCTTGAACAAAACGGTAAATGTTATCTATAAATAACAATACATCCTCTTGTTCCGTGTCACGAAGATATTCGGCAGCTGTAATCCCAATGGGAACAATAGACATTCTAGCTCCTGGCGATTCATTCATTTTAGAAATGAACATTACAGAATTTTTCAACAAATCAGATTCTTTTAGCTCGTTATAAAGTTCAATCCCCTCACGTGAACGTTCACCAGAACCTATAAAAATATTACTTGTTTGTTTTGATGATTTGTTATTTACATTAAATATTATTTCCTTCATTAAAACCGTTTTACCAACACCAGCGCCCCCGAATATTCCTATTTTGTTGCCTTTAATAATCGGAATGAAAAAGTCAATAGCTTTTATTCCTGTTTCAATAAGTTCGGGTTTTGTGTTGATAAATTTCTCATTATTTATAGTTGAATTCATTTCGACATAATCAGGAGTGATGTGCTGCAATAATAATGGCTTACCTTCAAAACCATAGATATTATTTTTTGATTTTTGTCCCACGGGAACCATGAAACTTCTGTTTGTGTTGACTACCTTATCAGAAAGGGCTATTGGTTTGTCTACATATATAATTATTGCACCAACCGTAGTATTATTAATAATTCTTTTTACAAGTAAGAAAGTTTTGGCATTGTGTAGTGTTAATAAGTCATTTATTTTTGGTAATTCGTTAGGTTTAAATTCAACCTCTACTACATCTGAATTAAATTTTATTATTTTTCCAATCATTATTTATCTCCTAATTCATATGCGATATTGTCAAGATATTTCTTGTCCAAGTCCAAAAATTTCGTTTCAAATTTAATATTTCAATCTAGGTTCAGAAAATCAGAATATTGCTTCAGTGCATAAGCGAAGTAGTTTTTTATCATATTGTCATCATAATTAGTATCTCTAGATATAATTTCAAAAGTTTCGCGAGCTTGTTTGTTAGTGTCGATTAATTTATTCAAAAATCTCATTGCTTTTTGTTCGTCTTTAACGCCTTTAAATAATCCTCAAGAAATTATTTTTGAAGTTAGCAGAATAAAACGATCAGAATATAATGAAAAGCCTCTTTGTGAGAACATTTTATCTATCATTTTTCCTTTTGATAGTAATGAAGAAGTTTCACTATTAAATTCGTAATCTAATGTAGCAAGTTTTAAGTGACGTTTATATTTTCTAAATATCTTACCAATTTCTCCAGCAACTTTTGTGATTGTGTGATTTTGCACACTTGAACCAGTTCTCGATACCGATAAATCAATATTGATTGCGGGTAATTTACCAGAGGCGAAAAGATCGCTACTTGTAACAATTTGTCCATCTGTTATGGAGATTATGTTTGAAGATATTAGTGATGTTATATCGCCATCTATTGTTTGCAAAATAGGCAAAGCAGTAATTGTTTTTCTGTTTACAAAACTACCCGATCTTTCAAGCAATTGAGAGTGCGCAAAAAACATATCACCAGGCATTGCTTCCTTACCAACGGGAGCATCAGATAATAAAGCCATTTCACGAAAAACATTTGCATGTTTAGTTAGATCATCAAATACAATTAATACATCATCAGTTAATGATAAGTTTTCGGCATGAGCCATACCAACATAAGGCGCTAAAAATTGGTCGTATGTTGAAGCGGCAGAAGCGTCAATAATAATCGTGTTTCTTAAAGCATTATATTTTTTTAATGTGGAGTAGATAGAAGCGATACTTTCTCTTTTTTGACCGATTGCTACATAAATACATTTTACATTTTTATTTGCCTGATTAATAATTGTGTTTAGCGCAATATGAGTTTTACCGGTTTGACGGTCACCAATAATTAACTCACGTTGTCCCTTTCCAATAGGGATTAATAAATCGATTGATGTGATTCCTGTGTATAGTTGTTCGTTTAATGTCTTAACGCTCATAAGATCGTGAGCTAATTTAAAAATCTGACTAGTTTGTTGAGAGTATTCATTTGAAACTGCTATATTATCGTCATCAGAAACAATTATATTTCCGGAAACATCTATAACCTTACCAAAAAAATTATGGTTAGTTGAAATACTAAAATTAGAGTCAATTAATTCCAACTCATCACCTACGCATAATTCGTGTTTTGAGTCATTTGATAACAATATTGCCTTGTTAATTTGAGCACTAATTAAAAGCAATTTGATATGAGGTTTTGATTTGATTTTGAACATTTGTTTTTGTGAGTAATTAAAGTCTCCCGAGACTTCAATCATATAGTCGAATATTGAACTTATGATTGGTTTATTTATGTTAGTTTTTTTATTTAATAATTTTGAATTAACCATTTTATATTCCTTTCATTCCTAAAAACACTAAACCTGCCCCAACTGATATAATCACCAAACCAACTAGGATTAAAATGATGTAAAGAGTTCTTAATTTTCTTTGTTTTAAGGTTTTAAAATTTAACGATATTAAAATTATATTAAGAAGAAAAATTATTGTTCCAATAACGCTTAAAACAATACCGAAATTCTTTTTAAATTCATTTACGGATGCTTTTTGTTCGTTAATAAATTCGACAGCCTTTTCGTATGCGTCGCTATAATTTTTGTATGTATCCTCATTAATAGTTTTGCTATCTGAAAGAATACTTAAATATTGAAATTGAGTATTAACTTTTCCTAATTGTTTGGTAAAGCTGTTATACCATTTTTCCAAGTTAAAGGTTGTTGGATTTGATAAAGCCTTTGTTTTATAGACGTTTTTGCTAATCAAATCCACAAAACGATCAATAACGCTTATATCATAATTACTTGTATGATTAGTTTTTTGTTTGTAATTACTATTCATTAACTCAAAGTTTTTTAAAATTGTTTTGTTATTAAATTTAAAATACTCAGGATAATCGTTACTCAAAAAAGAATCGTAAATTTGAGCTATAGCGTTTCAATTGTGTTCGGAATTGAATGATGAGGATGTAACTGAACTTAAAAATAAATTAATAATGTCGTGTTTTGCGTTTTTTATTGTATAAGTGTCATTTATGTTATTCATTTTTGAAATTCAATAATTTATACTTTCGTTTTGTTTTTGTAAAAATTCGGGTGAATAAATTAATTTTATAAATTGATCTACCATACCAAAGACAATATTTTGTAGGTTGCTGTTTCTGATTTTTGTGTAATCTAAATTTTCATCTAAACCTATTGCGTTATAAAATTTTCTTGCAGTTTCTTCAATTGCACTTATTTGTTCATAAAAGATTTTTTGTACAAAAGAATTTCTATTATTTTCCAGATTAAAACCAATTGTGTAAATTCTTTTTAATTCTGGTTTTTTTCTTTCGGAAATGGATATTTTAGCTGTTTTATTATCGTAAATTTGTTCGACATTATATACGTATCTTGTATTTATTGGATTATTAAAGAAAAAAATATCGCGTTTTTTTAAATTAATCTCTTCAACTAAATCTTCATAACTAAATGACGAATAATCAGATCTTAATAATGGAACCAGGCTGGGTAAGGCATCAAGAGAAGCATTCGTTATCGCGGGATTAGTAGGTAATGCAGGTTTACCGGGAATTAAAGGCGGTAATTGAGGAGGGGTTTCTGGCGACTTAGGTTTTTTGATTTCTTGAGGGATAAATTCCTGATTTTGTTTTAAATCAAATTCAATAAATCTTGGTGTTATTTTTTTTATAAAGTATTCATCTCAGGTTTTAAACCCCTTAGGTATTTGTATGGACAACGCCGATGATGCGGAACCATCAGAATCTTTAATGTATTCAAGATTGAAGTCTTTGTCTACTACTAAAATATCAGAGTTGTTAAAAACAATATTTTTAACCTCAGATAAAAACGTTTTTGTGTACTTCTTAATGGTATTTTGAAAGATATTTTTCTGTACCGTGTTTTCGTTCTCATTATCCTTTTTTATGCTTTTCTTATCAATTGCACGTTCATAATTTGTTTTTGAATCTTCTGAAAGACCAAAAACAATATTTTCAAATTTTTTCCCATTAAATTCAACATTCCCCTTTCCCAATTTTTTTTCTCTAGAAATTGCGTAAGGGAAGGTTATGAAAAAACCATATTTATCAGGGTCAGATATTATTTTTTGTTTATTTGATTCGAAAAAAGTGAGTAATTTGTTGAAATAAATCGTTTGTGATAAAACTATTTTATAATCTGTTTTATTATCATTTTTCAATTTATTTAAATTATCTTTGATGAAACCAATAATTACATCGATAGATTTCTCGATTGAATTAGCAATCTGTTTATTCGCTTCGTCTTTAAAGGTATAAAAATCGGGATCTGGTGTCAATGGAACATCATCTGGTTTTTCAACGCTTTGAGTATTAGCACTGACTACAACCAAAGGGAAAGATAATGAAGAAATAGATCCTAATGAATATAACAATTTATTTTTTTTATTCATAATAATCTCCTTCATATGTTTCTAATGATAATAACATTTTCATTTTATATTCATACTGCTTGGTTTTTAGTTTATCTAATTTAATCGCCTCATCTAATAACAGGCCGATACTTTGTGCAGAAGTTAAATAATTTATTTCGTTGGTAATCTTTTTATACATTTTTTTATTTTCAACTTGTTCACTTGACTGTTTGTTGATTTTGTATAAAACTATTTTAGAAAAACTATTGATTGAAGCGATTTTATTGTTCAAGACAATGTTTGTATTGTATAAAAAGCAAAAAAACGTTTCATCTCTCTGATAGTCTTCAATTTTTATAATAGTTTTATCAAAGCTTGCTAATGCTTTATCACTTATTAACTTTCAGTTATTTTCGTCGTTGACGTTTAAATACAATATACATTTATTAAAAACTAGAGGAATATTAGCCAATGAATTAATTACGACTTTAATGATATTATTCTGTTTTTCCATTTATATCCTTTTCTTCATCTTTATTTTTTCTAAAAAACATC
Organism: Mycoplasma zalophidermidis; assembly: GCF_024742155.1. Taxonomy (NCBI): domain Bacteria; kingdom Bacillati; phylum Mycoplasmatota; class Mollicutes; order Mycoplasmatales; family Mycoplasmataceae; genus Mycoplasma; species Mycoplasma zalophidermidis. Next base: position 162,088 of record NZ_JANSFS010000001.1, read on the forward strand.
ACTATTTCTTCAATTTCTTTTTCACGTTTGTGTTTAATAATTTGTTTATTAAGTTTTAAAATATCTTCGTCAAGTTGTTTAATAATTTGATTAGTCGATATTAAATTATTTTTAGCATTATAAAAATACGACTCTATTATTAGTGAATGAATTGCGTTTGATAAAAATATATCTATTTGACTGTCAATAAATTTTTCAATATTAGGATAGATTTCGTAATTTTTTACACTGCCTTCAAAAGAGATTTTATCCATATTAGTTAATTTATTTACATCAAAATTTTCTAGAGGTAAAAGAGTAAATGCTCTGCTGAATGCTTTGTTGCTATTTATGACAAAATGAACGCTATCATATAATTCATCAACATATAAAAATTTTACTAAGTAGGATAAATCATATGCAAGTTCCTTTTCATTTTGCGAATTATTAAACGACTTTAAAACTGACAATTTATTTTGTTCACAAAATTCCTTTGCTCTTTCACCAATAGTTATAAAATCAACAGACATTTTTTTAGTATTTTTTAAAATCATTTTCTCGTATCGGGTATATGAATCTGTTGAGTGTTTTTGTTCTTCAGTTAAGTAAATTCACAATTGTTTAGGCTTTTTAAAAATTTTTTTAAAAATTAAATTTAACTTGTTGTTTTTGTTTATAAAATCATTTTTTATAACGTATTGTGATTTAAGGCTGGATATTAATTCTTTATTAATTAATGCGTTTTGAACATAAAATTGTAATTTCTTGTTCAATTTCATAATATTAATTAATAAAATATTTTTTTCATTACTAACGCGTAGATGTATATTTTCTAGACTGTTTCTTTTTTGTTCAATTTTTTTAAAATGCATTGTTTTAATCCTTAATTAAAGATAATACCTCGGGTCCGAACAACAATTTCAAAGTGTTGCTTTCAGTGCTATTAAATAGTACTGTACCAGGCATAATTTCTATATAAGATTTTGTTTTTAAAAGAGAGTCTATTTTGTCGTTTAAACTACATAGATAATCATCGAGATTTGGGTCATTCGATGATGATAGATTTGTGCAAATTACTGAAGATGAAATTTCATTTTTTATGATTGGTACCAAAATATTTTGGCTAAACTTAAGATCAATATTGAAACTGATTATAAAATTTCTAAATATTATGTCGTGCTTTTTGGCAATTGCTTCTTTTAACTTGTTATTGAATTTCGTAAAACTAGGCGATTCAAAACCCATACCTTTTGATAATAATACCGACGCGTTTAATTGCTCAAATGATATAAATTCTGGGTCCTTAATTAAGGAATTATATGAATCGTATAAGTTAATAAGTGATAATTCATTTTGCAATTTCATTGATTTTATTTTCTTTTTCAATAATGAATTATTTTTCATTATTCACCTCCTTAGTTATATTTTTTTTGTGTATTGATAATTTGTATAGTGTAAATCATAAATTGGTAACTGAGTATAGTGAATATGCTATTGCAATACATAATTCAGTAATTGTCAGAATTTGTGTAAGAGATAAATCGGAATTTATATAATTAAATCCAAAATTATCTTTAGATATTAGAATTTGATTTAGGTCAAAAATGAATATTAAAACTCCTAAAAATGCCAATTGAAGATAAATAAACGAAAGAGATATTTTTGTGGCGGAAATATTTCTTTTTAGGTAAATTATCATCATAATGATTGAGACGATTGAAGTAATAAATAGATTAATTAGATTAATTCTATTATCATTATTTGCCATAGTGAGAATAAAAAAGCTTACTCAATTTAGTGTTGAAAAACCAGAAATTGATATAGTATTTTTTATTAGACTTTTTGTTTTAAAAGGTTTCACAAATGAAGATATTAAGTAGAATGCCAATATTAGTAGTGAAATCACTGAAAAAGATAAATATCAATAATTAGAAATATATATCTTATCCGGAATTACAAAACTCCTTTTATTGTTAATTACGAAAAAAACACTTGTAGTTCAGGTTAAAATTGCTAATACTGAAATAAGTAAAAAGTAAATCGAATTCCTTGTAAACGCAGAATCGTATTGCTTATTTAAAAACAAGTTGATTTTATCTCAATTAGAAAAGAATACCAAAATTGCCACACCAGAAAATAGAGAAATTATTATTAGTAAATTAATTGCTTTTTTCTCAGTAAATAATTGTTTAAATCAATCACTAAAATCATTTGCAATTAGCATTAGTTTCGCGCTTGAAGGTGAATCGGGGTTAACGGACTTTGCGGTTCAAGTAAAGAAAATAGTCAAAATAAATGAAACTAATAGTGCTTTGAAAACTTGAGAAATAATTAATATAGAAGAATTACCATAAGTAATGGGGTCAGATTTTTTCTTTACATTATATGAATAAAGCGAAAAACTTAGGTCAATAAAGTATAAAGGAATAAACACCCATAAAACTTTTGCTATTTCTATAGCTTCAAAACTATGATATGTAAAGAATAATATAAATGATGAAATCGATAATATAAAATACAAACTAAATCAAGGTCAATAATTATTAATTTTTTCCTTATTAATTAGGATATCTCTAAAGGATTTAGTTATTGGATAAATTAGTAAAAACAGTAAAATGGATATTCGAAACAATAAAGTAAAATTATATTCTCTTGTTTCTAAAGTTGAAAAGTTGAAAAATCTAATAATTTCAAGCGAACTAGAATTGTTTTGATACAACTTCGCCGACATTATAGTCTGGTTAGAAAATATCAAAATAAATAGTAGCGAACAAAAAAACCAAATTCCTAAAATACTTAGATATATTTTGATAGATAAATTATTTTTTTGTTTAGAATTCATTGATTCATAGTCATCATAGATTCTCTTATCACTAAATATAGGTGATGTCATTACGCCCCTTCCTTCGCTCTTAAATTAAACATTGTGTTTTTCCTTGTTTTGATTTTGATTGAACAAAAATTCACTCGGAACATTCTTTTTAGAAATACCTTTTTTAAATAATCAGGTTTTTAGACCGTTTTCACCATAAATTTTAATTAATGAATCTAAATAAGATGTTTTCTGGTCTTTACCACCACCATAAATTAAATCGTATTGTGGAAGGTTGTAATCACCGTAAGCACCTTTATAGTCATATCCTTCAGATCTGAAAGCGGCTACGAAGTCAGTCTTAGCGGACGGTATGATTGTGCTATGAACACCTACTAGTTCATTATTTTGATTTCTAACACTAGAACCAGATGAACCACCAATAGGAACAAAGTGTCTTAACATATATTGTAAACCAGTGTTAAAGTAGCTTTTTAACGTGGTTTTATCATCACTATATGTTTTATAAATTTCCTTGCCTCTAATAGGTGAAACGATAAATCCATCATTTAAACCCGGTTTATCTATAAATGAACGGTATCCAACTTGATATGATAAGTAGTTACCTCTTTTATATCTTTCCTCTGGGAAGTTGGGCTGACCACCCTCGCTTACATTAGTACCACTGTAGAATCTATAATCTGAGTTTGTTCATAAGCTTTGGTATGTTTCCTTTCACTTTATTTGGTCATCGTCATAATATCTTCTTAAGAAGAAATCTTCACGAGCCATTGGATAACCCAAGGCAAATAATTCATCAGTTGTTTTTGTATCGCCTTTTCTTTTTGCAATTGGAAAATCAATGTTTTGGTAATTTAATAGATATGATTTAGAAAGAAACTTAGTTTTTTTATCATCGCTTCTACTATAGTAATCATTAGTAATTAATTTAGCTAATTTTTGTGCATCGCCGTTTGCTAACACTGAATTATCAAGTACTGGTTTAGTATTTCTTATTACTGAACTTTGTAAATTAACTAATTTTTTAAAATCAACTTCAATAACTGCAAAATCAATCATTTCTTCAACATCTTTATATTTTTCTTTATCAGAAGTTGTTAGGTACTGTGATGGTGAAGTATTTAAATAATCTGTTGCGTCATATACTTTTTTTACAGCTTCGCCAATATTGTTTCCACCAAAATTAAAGTTAGTGAATCTATCGTCTAAACCGGTTAATCTCAGTAAGGATTTCACGCCAGTTTGTGGGCTTAAAACAGTTACGTTAAAACCATTAAAGGTGCTAGAAGACATTAATTTTGCAACGTGTGAATTAGTTCCAAAATATCATTTGGTTGGATATCCCCCGTTATTAGGAATTTCATAATCCATTATTCACATAGTCCCGTTAGCACCACGTGACTTACGGTTGTATTTTAATTCATCTTCGTAGCCTTTTAATTCATCCTCAAAAATCTTTAATAAATCGTCAAACGTATAACTCTTAATTTTGTTAATTTCGTCATCTATTTTTTTGTATTTAGCTGCAAAATCATTTTTAATTGCTGGCTTATCTTGTTCAGCCGCTCTGTTTAATTCTCTCTCTTCGTCGTATTTTAAGATATTTTTTTCAGTTTCTTTTTGATCGGTAGCTGCTTTTATATATTCTTGAAGTCTAATGGTTTCTTTATTTGTTTTTCATTTTTTAATTAATTCAATATTTTGTTTTGCTTTAGCGATTTCTTCCGCGAAGGTTTCAGCATAGTTAAAACCAACAGCGAGTGTTTCAAGACCTATTTGTTTATAAAATTCGTTAGGAAGTAAACGCGCCAAACCTATAGATTGATAAACGTCTCTACCACCAAGAAAGTCAACTTTTGAATGTTTGGCAGGAGCACTTTTTGGGTAAATTGATAATCCATCAAAGCTTCCATCTGCTTTTAATTTTGGTAAGGTGTGTCCTTTATAAGCGGCATCTTCATAAGTGTTTATGTTTACATCTTTGGCTATTGAATTAAATTTTTTTGCTGATTCAGGTGTGTAATTTAATTCTGGTCTTATTTGATCAACACTTTGATTATGGTATTGGGTTTTAATACCTTGCATATAATCAGCATTATCAATTTTTCATCTTTCTAATTGACTTGCTTTCACATATTTATCAAAATCGCTATCTGAAAATCCGTTTTGCTTAGGATCTGATGGAAATGTGCCGTCATCATTTGTTCCATTGGGACTGATTTTAAACCCATCAAGTTCGAATGTTCTAATTTCAGATAGATTTGGGTTATTCACGTCAGATAGTAATACTGATATCTTTAATTTTCCGGTAAGGTTTGCATCTCAATCAGTAGAAACTGTTGTGATTTTTACATTAATTCTATTTTTGTAACTATCTTTTAGGCTTAATTTTATTAATTCTTCATATCTTTTTTGAATAGTTTGAGGAGTAAAACTATTTTTACTTTTTGTAACACCAAACTCTTCAATTTGTAAATCAAATAATTGATTAAACGAAAGTTGTCTAACAGAATTTAAACCTTCAGAACCAAGCACATCTTTTTTACCTGAATCATTATTAATTTTTGAATTTTTAGCATCATCAACTTTTTTATCTGGTTGATTTTCTTTTTTTGCGTCATCATTATTTTTACATGATGCAGAAATTGCAACAAATGGCAAAATATGTAATCCGCAATTTGTAAGTAGTATTAGTTTATTTTTTTTCATTATTGATAACTCCTTATAAGTAATCGTATCCGTTATCTATTTCAACTTTTATACCCGCTCCTTCTAGAGCTGATTTGACAGATGTGTTGCCTGGGTCTAATAAAACTGTTCCAGTAAATGCTTCATCGCCATTTTTTGCATATCTCGTAAAAGTTTGTAAGTTTGAAATTGCATTTGAAGTGATTGATGAATCAGTATATTTAAATTTAGTTGTGCCTCTTTTGTTAGAAAAGAAAATTTTCGGTGTTTGGAATGGACCGGTTGCAAAATTTTCTAAACCAGCTGAATCTAAATCTTTTAATCCTACTTCATAATATTCTTTATTATTGAAGAAGGTAACTCTAGTTACTTTTCTTGAACCATTTGTAGGTTTCTGAGTATCGTTAAAAATTAATCCATGCAATGTTCTTATTTTTGGAACCCTACTAAAATCTAAACCGGTTGGATAACTATTTCCTTTTTCATTATTATCAGGGTTTAGCCCTGGACCAAGACCACCTTGGAAGAATGGTTCATTATTTCTTGCATAATAAGCCATTCTTAAACCTAAATTAATTCTTTCGTAAGGGTCACTTGAACTTTCGTTGTAATCAATTTGGTCGAACGCAAGTGTGTCAAATGTAATTCTTGTAGCAATTTGAGAATTTATATTGTATTCCGAGCTCACATTATAGTCGTTGGTGTTAATTCATTCAGTATTTCTAACTGAAAGAGGGTTAACTGTTCACTCATCTTGTAATGAATTTCCTAAGGTGTATAGCGATAATTCTTTTATGTGTTTATTTTCAAGCGCTATTAACGAACCAGTATTTGTGGCTTGAGCTGAGAAAAATAATTCAAGTTGTTTAATGTCATTAGGTAATTCTTCTAAAATAGGTTTAAACGCTTGAGCGGAATCGTTTTGACCCATGTTACGTATACGGTATGAAACAACCGGAAGATTTTTTTCTTTGATTTTCTTGATTAATGTGATTGTTTTGTCATATCCAGACTTGTTTGATGCATCTATTTCAATAACAATTCCTTCGTTAATTTGATTTGGACTATTATCTGGTTTATCACGTTTCATTAATATTGCGTTAATACCATCGCCCTGATTTATTAACCCATCAAATCTAGGATCAGTGTTAATGTTAGATGAACTTCATCCTGGGTAAATTCCGTTTTTAACATCATCTGGATTTCTCATTCATTCAGTATTATAACTAAAGACTCTTCTGGTGTAGTTATCACGTTTTAATCTTGATGTTACACTGTTAAAATCTGGCGCAGGTGAATAGGCATAAGAGTCTATTTCTCCGTTTTCATTTATGTAAACATTATCGGGGTCGGTAGTAAAACCTTTAGCTAGCTGTGCTTCAGCATTTGAAGTTAATTTTGTTACTTTAGTAAAATCAAAGTTTTTATATAGTCACGAGTATCTATGTTCTTTACTTTTGAATTCATTATTATCAAGCATTTTTTGATACTCGATATCCTTGCCTTCTTTGAGGAATTTTTTTACATTAGGCGAGTCAAATAATCTTTGTCATTTATCACTAATTTTCTCTCAAACTCAAGGTTGTTGTTGTCAAAAACTTTTAATTTGGTTTGGGTCATCAATTTCATTCGATAATTCTCAAACTTTTTGTCCGAAACCAGAACTAAGTCCTCCTTTAGTATCACTCAAGACTTTTTCCCTTAATTCTTTTGTTACTTCAACACTATTTAATTTACCGGTGCTGTCATTAATATAAGGATTTACATTTGAGATTTTATTTCTAACGTCAAAATCAAAAATCTGTCTTGGCTTAAAAGGCGTAATATCTGCTTTCACTTCTATTCCAGAGATAATAATAGTTTGTTTATTATTATCTCTTGATGGTGACTCAGGTGTTTTTTGTGGGGGTAATGGAACGGGTTTAGGTTTGGGTTTTTCAGGCGCCGGTTTTGGTTTGGGTTCGGGTTTAGGTTTGGGTTTTTCAGGTTTAGGCTTAGGTTTTTCAGGTTTTGGTTTTTCAGGTTCGGGGATTTTTTGTATTTCCTTCTTAGGAACAGGTTCTGGTTTTGGTTTTTCAGGTTCTGGTAGCGGTTCAGGTTTAGGTATTTCTTTTAGGTTGTTATCCGCGTTAGAAGGATTTGTATTTTTTAATTCTAGATTATCCTTTGGTATAAAATTAGGTTTTGCAATTTGCGCGGATGTATAGTGTGTAGCTAGTTGAGAATTTACAGAAGCAAAATAAACAATAGTTCCTATTGAACCGGATGCTATTACACTACCCAACAAACTCAATACAATTACTTTAGTTTTACGTTTTTTAAACAGACTCATTTTCACCTCAATATATATAGTTATTTATTACCACATAATTATCTAATATTTAACAGAAAAGTCTTTTTTTTTTTTTTTTTTGGAACGCGCCGTTACACTGTGCTAATCAAGTTAATTATCGATAATAATTTAGTATATCAAATATTAGTCAAAGCGGTTGTTTAATTCATTTTAATTATTATTTTTAAAAAAATAATACCGAGATGTTTTAATGGGATATTTGTAATAACAATTTGCTTTATTTTAATTTAATTAAAAGCAACAAAAACCAAATATTACGATGGTGATGTGGTTGTTTTAAATGTTGTGTTTTGTTATAAAAATAAACAAGATAATGATTTTTGTTATTTTCTTGTTAGTTATGAATCGCGGTAGATGTCTTTGTTTATTTTAGACTGCCTAGTAATAAATTAATATTGTAAAATTTTGATTAATTAAATGTTGTATGCACTTAAAGAAATCAATTCACGTGTGCTAGGTTATTATCATATTAATTAAATTTCAGGATTAAAAATATCAAGCATATTATCTATGCCTGATATTTTATAAAATAAGATTTCAAATTTAATGTATTTATATCTGTTTAATTAAAATGAAAGAATTAAGCAATAGTTGAGTTTCTTTTAAGTGTTTTTGCAGTTTTAGCGCTTACTCTTAAAGTAACTTTTTTGCCATCAACGTAAATTTTGATTTTTTGTAGGTTAACGTTGAATTTTCTTTTTGATGCGTTCATAGCGTGTGAACGTTTATTACCTGTTTGCGCACGTTTTCCCGTTAATTGATCTACTCTAGCCATATTTGCTCCTTTCAGTCATTATTTAATAATTATAAAAAAGTATCCTTATTATACTAAGAAAAAGATAATTCAATAATTTTTTTGTTACTCTCTCAAATGTGAAGTTATCTGAATAAAAAATAAGTAATTAGTTTAATTTATGTTCAATTTATCAATTAAAATTTTTGCAGCGATACAGCCGTCAGCGGCTGCAGTTATGAGTTGTCTTACTTTTTTTGCTGTGATGTCCCCTACAGCAAAAATATTTTCAACTTTTGTTTCCATTTCATCATTAACTATAATGAAACCAGAGCTATCTACAATTTCTAGGTGTTCGTAGATTGAATTATCAGGGATAAATCCGATCAAGGAGAATAATGCTCTTGATTCAATTTCAAAATTTTTATTAGTGATATTATTACGTAATACTATTTTGGAAAATCCTTTTTCATCGCCTACTAATTCAAGAATCTCACTATGTTTATGAATTGTGATGTTTTTAATTTCTTTAATTGAATTAACTAGTATTTTGTCAGCTGTTAAATCATTTAATACTATTAAATCGACATTCTTAACGAACCTTGAAGCAAAGATCGCCTCTTCAACAGCAGAATTACCACCTCCTAACATAACTATATTTTCATCGCGATATAAAGGTGCGTCACATGTAGCACAAAAATGAATTCCAAGATATTTATATTGCTGATAATTTTTAATAAAAGAAGGTTCTTTATGTTTTAATCCAGTGGCAATAATTATTGATTTTGACTTTAAGCTTTGACCATTTGCGAGCAAAACTTCCTTATCTCAAACTCCGTATGAATTAATTTTTATTACTTCTCCCATAATCAATTTAGCACCATACTCTTTAGCATGGTTTAACATGTTAATACCCAGGTCGTATCCCGAGATTGAAGGTGTTCCTAATCAATTTTCTACTGTTGCACTTGTTACAATTTTGCCACCAGGATTTTCTTTTTCAATTATAGCAACATTTAATCCCCCACGTGCTGCATATAACGCAGCATTAGAACCGCCAGGTCCTGAACCTATAACTATAAGATCATAATTCATATTACCCCCTAACTTTAGAGTATTCTTGTTTTTTTCTATCAAATAATCTTGTTTTGTTGATGTATTTTAAATATTCACAAGGGTGAGCGTAAACATATCTAAATCTAATTCCTTGTTTTTCTTTGTGGTAGTGTATGTGGTTGAAAAACTGAAAGTAAATAAAGAATAGTGAACCAATTGCAATGAAAACTAATGATGCTATTGTATATAATTGATATGCATCTTGACGTAAAGGTTCTAGCGCTAATCTGACTAGACCATATCAAATAAAATACATTGATGATGATGAACCTGGTTTTAACAGTCCAAAACCATTAATAATTCAAACTAAGACAATATATCCGAATAAATTTGCTAGTCCTTCATATAGGAATAATGGGTATCTAAACAAACCGGGTTGATTTAATGATTGACTATAGGCGTCGCTGATAAACATATTTTGGGCAAAGTTTTTACCAAAGATTAATACAGAGGATCCATCTCAATCAACCTTGCCGTATAGTTCATGGTTAGCATAGTTTCCTCAACGGCCAATAAATTGACCAATTAAAATTGTGGGAATAATTATGTCTAGAACTTTTCGAAAATCTACTTCATGACGCTTATGATATATGTAGATACTATCTATGATGACACAAAGCACAACACCACCTTGAATACTTAGCCCACCTTCTCAGACTTTATATCAGGATGATCAGTCGAATTCAGGCACATATAACGCAACCTCAACCAAATCTCATAAACGAGCACCAATAATGGCTGATGGTATAGTTAATACTATTAATGTATATAAGATTTCAAATTTATATTTTTCACGTTTCCAAAAAAACGTTATTGTTAATATTGATGCCAAAATACCTAAAAGTAATGTAATTGAGTATGTTCTAATTGGAAAAGAACCGATATTGAATAATGTGGAACCTGAGTTAGCAGGTACTCCAGCAACAATGTCATAATAATTGTTTGGGTTCACAACTCCTCCTTGATATTGATTTAATGATTTACATTTTACTATATTTCATATTTATTTTTTAATCTATAATTTATATTAATCATATTAATCTAGTAATTCAGAGATATTTACGGAATGAAATATTGCTTTAAATCTTTTATTGATGTGCTAAAATTGCTTTTGGGTAGAAGTAAATTCGGTAGTTGCTCGAGTGGCTGAAGAGGTTTGTCTCGAAAACAAATAGTGATGTAAATCACTCAAGGGTTCAAATCCCTTACTACCGGCCATTTTTTTATTGCTTTTTTTCAATAATATTGGTATTTGTGGTATAAATTAGGAATTAATATATACATTATTTTCATTTTAATAATCAATTAACAGGAGGAATATGAAACCAACAAGATTAGTAGCCATAGGTGGTGTACAAGAAATTGGACAATCATCTTTATTTGTTGAATATGACAACAATATATTTATTATTGATGCGGGTATTAAATTTGCCGATACTGCGCAAACAGGTATTAAAGGAATTATTCCTGATTATTCATATTTGGCTCAAAATAAAGAAAAAATTCGAGGTTTATTTATAACTCACGGACACGAGGATCATATTGGAGGGGTTGTTTATTTAGTTAAACAGGTCCCAATAAAGAAAATTTTCGCACCTAGAATTGCAATACAATATCTGAAATTAAAATTCGATGAACACAAGATTAATAAAGGTATTGAATTTGTTGAAATTGAAAAATCTGCTGTGCATAAATTTGGAAAATGTACAGTAGATTTCTGATCCGCTCAACACTCAATTCCCGATGCTTTTGGTATTAGAGTTAACACTCCTAATGGTTCAGTAATGTGTACTGGTGACTTTAGATTCGATTACAACCCAATTGGTGAAAGCTACACAGATTTCGCGAGATTGGATCAAATTGGTAAAGAGGGACTGACCGTTTTATTATCTGATTCAACTAACGCAATGAGACCAGATCATTCCCCTTCGGAAAATGACATTCTTAAAGACATTGAAAAATACATGCGGCAAGCAACTAGAAAAATTATTGTTACTGCTTTTGCTTCTAACTTAACTCGTGTTAAGGCTATTATTGAATTAGCTGCTAAACTTGGTAAAAAAGTTGCAACCTTTGGTCGTTCAATGGTGAATGGAGTAAAAATCGGACGTAAATTAGGCTATATTAAAGTTGATAGCAAGGTTTTAGTTGATAAAAAACAAGTTGCGAATGTTCCTGAAAAAGATTTGGTTATTTTAACAACTGGTAGTCAAGGTGAACAATTAGCCGCCTTAGCCCGTATGTCTCATGGTAAACATCAAAGCGTCAAAATCGAAAAAGGCGATTTAATTATCTTCTCTTCAAGTCCCATCCCTGGAAACCATATGGTTATTGAACTCTTAGTTAATAGATTAGCTAAATTGGGTGCCGATATCAAAGAAAATGGTGTGGATGGTTACTTGCACACGTCTGGTCACGCATACAAACACGAGCACGACAAAATTTTTCAATTAACTAAACCAAAATATTTTATTCCTTACCATGGTGAATACAGAATGAGTATTGTTCATGGACAAAGTGCTGTGCGTAATGGTGTAGACCCTAAAAATATATTTATTCCTGAAAAGGGTAGAGTTTATAACATAATAAATCAAGAAGTTTTTGAAACCAATGAACGTATCGAATATGGTCCGGTTTATATTGATGGTAATAATACTCTTAACTTAAATGCCAACATTATTAAGGAAAGACAAAAACTTGCCGAAAGTGGCTTTGTTAATATTTGTTTAACAATTGACCGCAAAAAAAATATTATTTTAGGTAGACCAACACTGATTTCAAGAGGTGCTTTCTATGTTAAAACTTCCCTTGATTTAGTTACTGAGGCTAAACGTGTTGCACATGGTGCTGCCTTGTATTACATTAAAAATAATGAATCGTGAAATGTTGTTGAACTTAAACAATTAATAGTTGATAGATTAGAGAATTTGTTTTATAAAGAAAAACGTCGTAAACCAATAATAATTCCAACAATTTTATTTACTGATGATGGTGATGAACCAGCGTTCGCAAATTCTTCAATTAATTTTGCTAAAAAAGGCAAAGAAACAGATACTAAAACTAGAAAATTGTTGAAGGATGTTAAATCTGAAATGTTCGGTGATAAATCAGAAATTGATGATGACATTCATGATGATGAAGAAGACATTGAGTAGACTCAATGTTTTTTAAATAAAAAAAATACTCATTTCAAATGAGCATCTAAGGTTTGACAAAAATGAAGTTGATATTTTTTCCTTGTTCACTTCATTTTCTTTCATAACCAGTCATGACGTTTTCACTTGCGTATGACGATTGGTGTAAATCTTGGCCAAAATCAATTATTTTTCAATTGTTTTCGTTGAATGATTCTAAAGAAAATTCATATAATTTATCATTATCTGATTTAAATTTTAGTATTGAATCTTCATCCATAATTATTTTATATAAATCTAAAAATGATTTATATGTTAACCTTCTGCGGAAATGGCGGGCTTTCGGTCATGGATCACTAAATGTTAATCAAATAGTGCTAGCCTTGCCCACAAAAATATCTGGAATATTTACTGCATCGGCAATAATTATATAAAAATTATTTAATTGATATTCTTCGGCTTTCTTAAGAGCCTTCGCGGCTACAGTAGGATATTTTTCTAATCCGTAAAATGTTTTGGTTGGATTTAATCTTGCTAATTCCACAATCATTTCGCCTTTACCCATACCAATTTCAACAACGCAATTTTTATTAAGTTTGATGGGGTATTGTTTTTCCTTAACCATATAAGGTGAAGCTTGTAATTTGGGTTCGGCATTTTTATCGTATCTTAATCTCATAAAATTATTTTAATTTATAAACTAATATTAAGAAAAAAAATAACTCAAATACTAGTTGGGACATTTTAAATTCAAAATAATCGAAAAGAAATTAATTAGACTCAGAAAATATGAAATTAAGGAAAGTTTATTTTAATTTAAAATAAAAAAAATTAGCAGATAAGCAATTAGAGTGCTAAAATATAATTGTATTGAATAAGGAGGTATTATGGATTTTAATTTTGATGATATCTTTGGTAATTTAAACCCAAATCAAAAAAATAACGGAGAAAAAGAAGATGTATTAAAAAAATACGGCCGCAATTTAACTGATCTAGCAACCAGAAACGAATTAGAGCCAATCATCAATCGTGATGATGAAATTCGTCGGATGATTCGTATTTTGAGTCGTAAAACAAAGAATAATCCAGTCCTAGTTGGTGAACCCGGAGTTGGTAAAACAGCAATTGTTGAAGGTTTAGCTAGAAAAATTGTTGAAGGACAGGTTCCAGAAAACTTAAAAGGTAAGGATATTTTTGAATTAGATTTAGCCGCATTAATCGCAGGTGCATCATACCAAGGCCAATTTGAACAAAGATTAAAAGCAGTTTTGAAGCGTATTGAAGAAAGCAACGGAGATATTATTTTATTTATTGATGAAATTCATATGTTAATCGGAACAGGTCGTAATCAGGACAGTGCCATGGATGCGGCTAATATCTTTAAACCCTTAATGGCCCGTGGTAAATTGCATTTAATTGGTGCTACAACATTTGATGAATATCGTAAATACATTGAAAAAGATGCTGCTTTGGAAAGAAGAATGCAAAAAATTGATGTATTGGAACCTAGTGTTGAAGATACAATAGCTATTTTAAGAGGTATTAAGGAAAGATTCGAGAACTTCCACAATGTAAAAATTCAGGATGATGCATTGGTTGCCGCTGCTAGACTATCATCGAGATATATTTCAGATCGTTTCTTACCAGATAAGGCAATTGATTTAATTGATGAAGCTGCTTCAACAATTAAAACTGAAATTAACTTTAAACCAGAAGAACTTGAAAAGGCACAACAAAAATTAGCAATTTTAGAAATGGAAAAAATAGCATTAAGTCCAAATAAGGATGCGAAAGAAAAAAATAAAACAAGATTATCTGAACTTGATGAATTAATTAATAGTGAAAATAATGTTATTGATGCATTACAAAAGAAATGGGATTTCGAAAAAGCTAGATTGGAAAAACTTTCAAGTGCTAAGTCGAAACTAGAAAACTTGAAACATATCTTGAATATATATCAAAAAGATGCCGACTATGAAAAAGCATCAAGAGTGTTGTATGTTGAAATTCCAAACATGGAAAATGAAATAAAAGATTTAGAAAATGAAATCAATAATTCTAATGCATCCTTAATTAAGGATACAGTTACGAGTGAAGAAATTGCCACCATCGTTTCGAAATGAACTAAAATTCCTGTAACTAAACTTCTTGAAAGCGATAAAAATAAACTATTGAATCTAGAAAAAGAATTAAAACAAAGAATTAAAGGTCAAGATCAAGCGGTATCATTAGTAGCTCAAGCAGTATTGAGAGCAAAAGCAAATATAAATGACCCTGATAGACCATTAGCTAGTTTTCTATTTACCGGTCCAACTGGCGTTGGTAAAACCGAATTAGCTAGAGCATTGGCTTATTCATTATTCGATTCAGAAAAACAAATGATTAGAGTTGATATGTCTGAATATATGGAAAAACACTCAGTTTCTAAAATAATTGGCGCGCCTCCCGGATATATTGGTTTTGATTCTTCTACTTCTCTTACTGAAAGAATTAGAAAAAACCCATACACAATATTATTGTTTGACGAGATAGAAAAAGCTCATAGAGATGTATTAAATATTTTGTTGCAAATTTTAGATAATGGAGCCATTACTGATTCAAAAGGTAGAGTAATTAATTGTAGAAATTTAATTATAATTATGACTTCAAATATTGCTGCTGATGTTAAAGAACAATTAGAGCAAATGCCTTCAGTCAAAGATGAATTACTAAAATTCTTAAGCCCTGAATTTGTTAATAGAATTGATGAAGTAATTAAGTTTGCTCATCTAGAACAAGATTCTGTTAATGCTATTGTTGAGTTAGAATTGAATAAATTAGCCGAAAGAATTAAAGAATCTAAGTCTATTACATTAAAATTTACTGAAAAAGCAGTTGAATTCATAGGTAAAGCTTCATATGATCATCAATTTGGAGCTCGTCCTATTAGAAGATATATTCAAAACAAAGTAGAAGGTCTAATTGCATACAAAATAATTGAAGGGGAAATGATTGCTGATGGCGAATACACACTAGATATTTTTGCGGGCAACTTCGTCATTAAATAGGTTATAAAAATAAACACGTTTTAACCACGTGTTTTTTTGTTCACTAAAATGTATGTTCTTATTCTGATTATGTAGTTATTTAAATCAAAACTGAAAATTACTGAAATTGACAAGTTAAATTCAATAAAGATAAAGGTAGTTTAGAAATTCCCGACCCTGATAAACTAGGTCTTTTACCTTCCTTTATTCCTTATACGCAAGACCCAGCCGTCAATTATCACAAAGGACAAGACGGTTGAGAATTCTTAGCGTTTAAATAACTTAATGGTTTTATAGATTGAGTAACTTGACGCGATTGCGAATAATACAGCAATTAATGAATAGGTGGTTACAAACGCTAAATACATAGATTTACCGCCTAGTTCGTTATAAAAATCTAGATATCTGTATTTATATCAATAGTAATAAAGCTTATTATTGAATACTTCCTCCTGAAAAGGTCATTGTCCTTTGCGTTCAATTCAAACGGTGTGTGTACCCATTTCTCCTCATCTAGGAGCAGTAGCAACTAGTATTGCCGTAATCATCAATAGTAACCAAATTATACTTACACTCAATCAAAGTATTTTTTTGTTTTTTAAATTCATATTATTAATTTTATCAAGAAAGGAGGCAAATATGCCTGAAAATAAAAACAATGACAGCTGGTTTGAGTCTTTAGCTCAATATCTAGTTGCAACTCCGACTGAAAGACCTTATATATTCAGTCCAAAAAATACAAATGCAAAATATCAAGATGATACTCCAGGAAAAAACCGAAGATTAATGCAGAATTTAAATACATTTATGATGTCAATAATCGCAAAAATTCACAATTACTATACTTTGCTACCAAATTAAACAACAATCAAGTTCAACTTGATATGCGTCATAAAAGGGAGAATATTAATAGTGTAATTAAAAAATTTGGAGTCAAATTAAACATTCAATTTTCAAAATTTAAAACTCAAAACATCAACAACAATGTTTTTTTGTGTAAATAAAAGAGAATTGGCAATTTAATTAATATATAATTGAAATTATGAATGTAAAACAACTTAAAACATTGAATTTATTAAAACAATTTCTCGAAATTGCAAATAAACATCAATTAAAATATTCGATTTTCTATGGGTCTATGCTCGGGGCAATAAGACACGATGGATTTATTCCTTGGGATGATGATATTGATATTTTAGTACCAAAAGAATCGTGAGATATATTAATAAAAACTTATCCTACTTTTTTAAAACATTCTAAAAATAGCAATAACCCATTGTTATTCGGAAAGTTTACTAATGATTCCGAAACTGATGAAGATGCTACATTTCTAGACATTTTTGTTGCGGTTAAAACAACTAAAAAAAATCTAAGAAAATATAATTCTTTAACTACAAAAATAAGATATTTAAAAAACTTTACTAAGAGAAAATTATTTAAATGTCAATGAGGGATGAAAATTGTTAAATTTTTTTCAATTTGAACATGATTATGACCTAAATTGTCCTTTGAACAAGCGTATGAAATGTTAAATGATACTTGTGGAGATATAGATTTCGTTATAACGTGACCAAGCAATAAGGAAGTTAAGAGAGCTTCTAAAGTTACAATTGATTGGAATAATCTAATTTCTGTTAAATTTGAAGATGTTCAAGTTAATATATTTAAAAATTATAAGGACTTTTTTGTTTCAACATATGGACCTAATTGGAACATACCAAAAAAATATTTTATGTCTCGTCATTTAGGTTTATACGATATGGATGTGTTTACTAAAAAGAAGAAAGAAAATAAAAATCATGAAAAATAAATTACTATGAAGACAAAAAGCACCAATAATTGAACTTAAATCAAGACCTCTAAGAGTCGTAATCGTAGGGGATTCTTTTATTCCAATGGTTGATGGAGTTGTGCGTGTTATGGAAAATTATATTGAACAATTTCAGAGCAAGGGCATTGAATTTTTGGTGTTGGCACCTGCTTATTCTGACTACGATTTAAAGAAGGATTTAGAATTAAGTTACAAACCAATGCGTATTAAATGTAGTGTAATAAAATGAGGGGGCTACCAAGTTATTCGCACACCACTAGTAAAATCTGAACTAATGGTCATCGATGAATTTAATCCGGATATCGTTCATGTTCATTCCCCTTTTTTTGCTGGAAATATAGGATTACAACTTAAAAAACGTTATAACATTCCTTTAGTAATTACTTTACACACAAACTTCAAAATGGCTATTTCAAAATCGGTTAATAGCGCGGTAATTGGTCAAATTGGTGGATTAGTAGTTCAGCAATTCATAAAAAATGTAGATGGTATTTTTCATGTTTCTCGTTCTTCTATGATTGACAGTGGTCTTGATTTAACTCAAAACAAACATTTTATTGTACCAAACGGAACCAAATTTAAATTTCCAGAAAATCCTGAATTTTTAAAACAACAAGCCATCGAAAAATTTAATATAGATTCAAACAAATTCAATCTCTTATTTGTTTCTCGTTTTGTTTGAGAAAAAAATATTAAATTAATGTTAGATTCCTACAAAAAACTTATTGCAATTAACCCCAGATATCATTTAACTATGGTCGGTGGTGATTGAAAATATGATGAGGTAGTTGAATATGCAAAGTCAATAGACGTTTATAAATATATTAATTTTACAGGCGTAGTAAGAGATTGCAATTTATTAAAGGGTCTATATCTTAGTCATGATTTATTGTTGTTTCCATCGGTTTTTGATACATTTGGCTTAGTTATTCATGAAGCAGCTTCTCAAGGATTACCAAGTTTAGTAATAAAGAAATCTAACGCCGCCGAATTCATCATAGATGGTTTAAATGGTTTTACCTGTTTAGAAAGTGTAGATTCATTAGTTAAAAGCGTAGTTAATGTATTCTCCGATAGGGAAAAGCTAAATACAGCGGGCGAAGCAGCCAAATCAATAGTTTTTGATTGGTCTAAAATAATAGATAAATCAATAAATAATTATATTGAAATCATTAAGAATTTTTATGATAAAGTTAGAATAAATAGATTGCAAAAACTATCAGCAAAGATAAGAAAAAAATTCAAAAATTAAAAAACCATATATGCAAACTGAGTTAATTTGAAACATACAATTGATTGTTACAAATAATATTTCTAAAAATAATTAATCTAATTCTAAAAGCTTTTAGAAATCATATCAGTATTTAATTAATAGTTGTTCTGTTGAAGTCTATAAAAAGCTATTATCTAGCTAGTACTTCTTGAAAAATATCAAGCCCTTTGTCGTAGGCTTGATATTTTATTTTTTAGATTTAATTAAAAGCGCTGAAGTAACTAAAATCAATAGCACGACGGAATCAATAAATTTTATTAATAATAAAATAATGATTACTGTTTCACCAAATGAATATTCTGAAAACCAAAATATATATAATATAAATAATACTGGGTATACTAAATTTACAATAAGTCCAATACAGCTGGTTGCATATAATAGTTTTATTTTCAGCAGTTTAATATTCATTTTTTTCTTATATAAATAAATTCAAATTGAAAACATAACAATGTTTGATAAGCAAATGCACCCCACTAAAGGAGACCATATAAAAGCAATTATTAATAAGAGATTAGAAAAATTCATATTTAATAAAAATATCGGAATAATTAATATTCAAGCAAGCAAAAAGTTCAATAGCGTGGCAATATAAATAAGGATGTTATGTTTTTTATTCATACATAAATTATAGTTAATTTTAGTTTTGAATCTTAATTTAAAAATGCTAATTTTATGGAATTATTTACCACAATTCAATAATATTATGAAAGCAATTAACTAATCAACATAATTAAAAGTAATAAAATTAAAGTGATAAGCAGTTAGATTATCAAAAAAAGTATAAAAATAAAAACATAAAGATAAGAAAAGAGGATATAACATATGGCTAAAATGAAAGCTTTTGTGGTGCGTTCACCACGTAATTGAAGTGTTGAAATGGTGGATATTCCCGAACCAAAAGAAAAAGAAGTTTTAATCAAAATGGAAACAAGCGGTATTTGTCACACCGACTTGCATGCAGCAAACTATGATTGATTAGTAGAACCTAAATACCCACTAATTCCGGGACATGAAGGAATTGGGATTGTAGAAAAATTAGGTCCAGGTTGTACGCATTTAAAAGTTGGTGATAGAGTTTGTTTAGCATGACTTCACGATGCGTGTGGTCACTGTGAATTCTGTCTAGATGGCAAAGAAACATTGTGTCCAAATCAAAACATGTCTGCATATACTAAAGATGGTTCATATGCCGAATATGCAATCGGACATGAAGACTTTGTAGGAATTGTTCCTAAAGGTTTGGATTTAATTACTGGTGCTCCAGTTGTGTGTGCTGGTGTTACAACTTATAAGGCAATTAAACAAGCAAAACTACGCCCAGGTGACTTTGTTGCTGTGATTGGTGTTGGAGGACTTGGACAATTAGCTATTCAATATGCTAAGGCAATGGGATACCGTCCAATTGGTATTGACTTAACTGATGAAAAATGTGAATTAGCATTAAAATCAGGTGCTGAATTTGCTTTCAACTCTAAAAAAGTTGATGCAGTTGCTAAAGTTATTGAAGTTACTGAAGGTGGAGTTCACGGTGTCGTAAATACATCGGTTGCCACCCCTGCTGCAGTTCAAGGTATGGAAATGCTACGTCGCGGAGGTCGTCAAGTATTGGTTGGATTACCAGCTAAAGATAAATTAGGAAAAGACGAATTCCCTGTCTCAGTATTCTGAACAGTCCTATGTGAACGTGAACTAGCAGGTTCAATCGTCGGTACACGTAAAGATCTAAAAGAAGCATTAGACTATGCTGCTAGAGGCCTAGTAAAATCAGAAGTTACAAAAGTTGTAAAATTAGAAGATGTAGCTGATATCTTTGAAAAGCTTGAAAAAGGTGAATTCATTGGTAGGGCAGTTATTGACTACAGAAAATAAGCTAATATTTATTCTTAAAGCACTCATTTTGAGTGTTTTTCTTTTAAATTTTGCTATAGTTGTATTAGATGTGGAAATGTCGTTCCAGTTTGATTAGGTAAATAATATATGAAATTCAAAAAAGTAAAAATAATTCCTAACTAATTTTTGTAAAAATATTTTTATGTATGGTTGTTTTCATAATTTGCGAAAACTATGCATAAAAAGTAGTATAAATAAATTCAAAACGACAAAATATAAGACATTTTTTAATTTATTTTTACTTATAATATAGATAGCTAAAAAAGCTAATTAAAACTAAATATATTTTTATGAAATATGTTCGAAGTAAAAAAGGAGCAAAAAAATGAAAAAAATTATCGTCGTAGGATTAGGAAATGTAGGTTTTACATACGTTAATATTTCTGTGTGTAGAGGGCTAGAAGCGGAATGAGTTTTTGTTGATAAAAGTGAAGACATTGCTTTAGCACACGCAAAAGATTTTTCTGACATGGTTGCCATCATGCCAAGAAATGGGTCAACATTTAGAGTTGGTTCTCTAGAAAAAGATTCAGCAGATGCCGATATTGTTGCAGTTTGTGCATCAATTCCAGCAGATAAATCATTCGCAGACCGTCTAGCATTGGCGGGAGCAAATGCAAAATTAATGAAAACATTCGGTGACACATTAAAGAAAACTGGATTTAAAGGTTCTGTTGTTGTTGCGGCTAACCCGTGTGATGTCATGGCAGCAGTATTTCACTATGCCTCAGGATTACCGGCAGAAAAATGTATTTCTGCAGGTACTATTCTAGACTCGGCAAGACTTAAAAAACTTATTTCACGTCACTACAATGTTGAAGCTGATTCAGTGACAGTTTCAATTATTGCTGAACACGGAGCTTCGGCTGTTCCGGTGTGATCAACCGCAAAAATTGGTGAAACTTTTATTAACGATTTACCTCAATTTACCGAAGAAGTTAAGGAAAAATTATACGTAGATTCCAAAAAAGAAGCTTTCGAAATTTTCTCACGTAAAGGTAATACTCAATTTGGTATTGGTACCTCAATGTATGAAATTACAGCAGCTATCTTAAACAATAAGAGAAAAATTATGACAGTTGGTGTTAAATTACCTGATGATTTTAAACACCCAGGAATCTATTTCTCAATCCCAGTTATTGTCGGAGAAAATGGATACGAATACTTACCTGAAAAAATGTCGCTAACTGACGCAGAATGAGAAAGATTCAATACCGCTTCAAAAAACTTTACTAAGGTACACAATGACACGCTTAGTCAAGTTGGCGTAACTCACGAATTTAAATAATTCAATTAAAACACCGCATTGTTGGTGTTTTTTTATGAAAATTTAATTTTTAGATTTTTTGAACTGGTTTTAAACGAATCAACTCGTTTTTATAAGGTTTATGCAAAAAGCATATAGTGAAAATATGCTATCAATTCCACAACTCTATATAATACTTAAATTTAAATGTAATATTTAATGCTTTATTTACTATAATTTATAAGCATAAGCAAGGAGGAAAACATGAAAAATAAAAATATCGATTTTGATTCAAAAGAATATTTAGAAAAAGTTGATGCGTGATGAAGAGCAGCAAACTATATTTCTGTTGGTCAAATGTACTTAAAAAATAACCCATTATTGAAAACCGAATTAAAAGCTGCTGATGTCAAAGTTTATCCAATTGGACACTGAGGTACAATTCCAGGACAAAACTTTATTTATGCTCATCTAAATAGACTTATTAATAAATATGATTTAAATATGTTCTATATTGAAGGACCAGGCCACGGCGGACAAGTTATGGTAGCAAACTCATACTTGGATGGTTCTTATACAGAATTATTCCCTGAAATTACTCAGGATGAAGCAGGAATGAAACAACTATTTAAAATTTTCTCATTCCCTGGCGGTACAGCTTCACACGCAGCACCTGAAACACCTGGATCATTACACGAAGGTGGTGAATTAGGATACTCATTATCTCATGCTACTGGAGCTATTTTAGATAACCCTTCATTAATAGCCGCTACAGTTGTTGGTGATGGCGAAGCTGAAACCGGACCATTAATGGCCGGATGGTTCTCAAATACATTTATTAACCCAAAAAATGATGGTGTTGTATTACCGATTGTTCACTTGAATGGTGGAAAAATTTCTAACCCAACTATTTTCTCAAGAAGAACCAATGAAGAACTAACTAACTTATTTAAAGGTTTTGGTTGAGAACCAATCTTTGTTGAAGTTGAAAAAGTTAATGATTATCATCAAGAAATGGCTAATAAATTAGACTATGCTATTGAAAAAATTATGGCCATTAAAGCAGAAGCTGATAAGAAATCTGCCGATGAACAAACAAGACCTGAATGACCTATGATTATTTTTAGATCGCCAAAAGGTTGAACAGGACCTAAACAATTTGACGGAAACCAAATCGAAGGTAGCTTTAGAGCTCACCAAGTTCCAATTCCTGTCAAAGCTGAAGATCCAACACACTTACCCGAATTAAAAGCATGACTAGAATCATATAGACCACATGAAATCTTTGACGAAAACGGCAAAATTAAACAAGAATTTTACATTGCTCCTAAAGGTAACAAGAGAATGGCAATGAACCCAGCAACAAACGGTGGAATTGACCCTAAAGATCTTGTTTTGGGAAATTGAGAAGATTTTGCAATTAAATTCGACAAACCTGGTACTGTAATTTCTCAAGATATGGCTAACCTTGGTAGCTACTACGCACAATTAATGAAATTAAACCCAACAAGTTTCAGAGTTTTTGGACCTGATGAAACTAAATCAAACCGTTTATTTGATTGTCTAAAACATTCAAAACGTCAATGATTAGATCGTATCGACCCATTATTAGACGAAAACTTAGGACCTGCCGGTAGAATTATCGATTCACAACTTTCAGAACACCAAGCAGAAGGTTTCCTAGAAGGGTATGTATTAACTGGTCGTCATGGAATCTTTGCTTCATACGAAGCATTCTTAAGAGTTGTTGACTCAATGATTACACAACACTTAAAATGAATTAACAAGTGTAAACCACTAGATTGAAGAAATAATTTACCATCATTAAACCTAATCGCTACTTCGAATGCCTTCCAACAAGACCACAACGGTTACACACATCAAGATCCAGGTTTATTAGGACACTTAGCCGACAAAAATGCTGATGTTGTTAGAGAATACTTACCAGCTGACACAAACACATTATTAGCGGTGTCTGAAAAAGCGTTTGCAGAAAAAAATGTTATTAACCTTATCGTTGCTTCGAAACAACCTAGAGAGCAATTTTTTACAGTTGCTGAAGCTAAAGAATTAGTTGAAAAAGGTTACAAAGTTATTGATTGAGCATCAAATGTTTCAGCTGATCAAACACCTGACTTAGTTGTTGCTGCTTCAGGTACCGAATCTACAATTGAAGCATTAGCTGCAATTTCAATCTTAAATAAGCAATTCCCTGAATTAAAAATTAGATTCGTTAACGTGGTTGAAATCTTAAAACTAAGACACCCATCAGTAGATTCTCGTGGTCTAACAGATGAAGAATTTGACAAAGTCTTTACAAAAGACAAACCAGTTTTATTTGCTTTCCACGGTTACGAAAGTTTATTAAGAGATATCTTCTTTACACGTCACAATAGAAATCTATTAGCTCACGGCTACCGTGAACACGGTGATATTACAACTTCATTTGACATTCGTCAATTATCACAAATGGATAGATTCCACATGTCAATTTCTGCTGCTAAAGCAGTTTATGGTGACAAAGCAAGTTCATTCATTAAGAAAATGGACGATACATTAGCTTACCACACCGAATACATTAGAGAACACGGTACTGACATTGACGAAGTTAAAAACTGAAAATGAGAAGGTATTAAATAATTTTAAAATCTCTTTTAGAAGATAATATAAAAATAACATTTGCTATAGAAATGTTATTTTTTTTGCCTTATTGTTTAAGAGTTTTGATTTTATTAATTGCGTCTTGAATTAACGAAATCTGAATGTCTAATAGTCCATCAATTTCCTTATTTGTTTTTTTATAAAGTGAATCAATGAATTTTGTAAACTCGGTATTAGTTAAATTAACACTAGTTAATTCTCCTAATTCTTTATCTTTATACAATGATTTTAATTTATTTTTCTTTGTTGTTGTGTTATTACATGATGCTCTGAGATAACTGGTAAGACACAAACTGCAAATCCCGCAACACCTCATGTTATTCTACTTAGTTATTTGTCTTCGTATTTCTCTAGTCGATTTATTTAATTGGATAAAAAAGATAATTCACGAGTTGTGATTTTCATTTCAAAAATACTTTTGCAACAAAGAAAAATAGTAGTAATATGAAAAAATTAAAAAAAGCGTAATAGCGACTTAATAATCCATTAATTTTTCGTATTCATCTAAGGTTCCGTGGTAAATGAAACTTTTGTCTGGGGCAATTTCTAATATAACATTAGCGGCATGGTTAACCAGGGCTCTGTTATATGTGGTAAATATTGCGCCACCGCGATAATTTTTCAAACCTGTAATTAAAGAGTCAATACTTTCAGTATCTAAGTGGTCTAATGGTTGGTCTAAAATCAAAAAGTTAGCCTCTAAAAGCATCATTCTAGAAAACATTAGTCTTGCTTTTTCACCCCCTGAAGTAACTGAAACTTTCTTAAATACAGAGTCATTTGAAAAAAGCATTCTGCCTAAAAAACCACGCATTCTTTGATCAGAAACATCACGCGTTTCTTCGGTGGTGTTTTCTAGAGGTCATTGAGATATTCATTCTAAAATTGACATATCTTCATTGAAGTATTTCTTATTATCATTTGGGTAATAAGTGGTTTTAATTGTTTGACCTCATTTAACACTACCGCTCGTAGGTTTTTTTAGACCTAATATACATTCCAAGAATCTTGTTTTAGCGATATCATCATCCCCGATTAATACCATTTTTTCTCCACGTGACAGTGTAAATGATACATTTTGGAACATTTTCTTGCCATTTTCCTCATAACAAAGTCCTTCGACTTCTAGGATGTCTTTTCCCGGTTCACGGTTTATTTCTCAATTAATATAAGGGTATTTACGGTTTGACGGTTTGATTTCGTCAAGTGAAATTTTTTCAAGCGATTTTTTACGTGATGTAGCTTGACGTGATTTAGATTTATTGGCGCTAAAACGAGCAATAAATTGTTTAAGTTTTTCAATTTGCACTTCTTTTTTAGCGTTTTGCTGTTTCATAAGTTCTAAAGCAAGCTGACTACTTTCTTTTCAGAATGTATAGTTCCCAGTGTAAATACGTGCTTCGTTAAAATCAATATCAACGATGTGGGTACAGATATTGTCTAAGAAATCGCTATCATGGCTTACAACAATAACAACATTTTCGTAATCTGCTAAAAAGTTTTCTAATCATTTTATTGAACGCAAATCTAAGTGGTTAGTTGGCTCATCCATGATTAAAATATCTGGATTTCCAAACAAAGCTTTAGCCAGTAGAACTTTTATTTTTTGATTAGCAGTTAACTGGTTCATCGGTACATCTCATTTATCTTTAGGTATTTGTAGCCCAGATAATAATTCTTGAGCATCGTTTTCTGCCGTTCATCCGCCCAATTCTCCGAATTTTTCTTCTAATTCACCAGCTCTTGTATAATCTTCCATAGTTGCATCAGGATTAGCATAAATTGCATCTTTTTCATTTTTTATTTTGTACAAATCAGTATTGCCCATTACAACTACTTCTGTGACGATTAAATCATCATATGCATTATGATCTTGACTTAGAACACTCAATCTACGGTCTTTTTCAATTATTATTTGTCCACTAGTTGCTTCAATTTCGCCTGATAATATTTTTAAGAATGTAGATTTTCCAGCACCATTAGCTCCAATAATTCCGTATGTATTTCCCTCGGTAAATTTCAAATTAACATTTTCGAATAGTTTTTTGTCGCTAAAAATTTTACTTAAATTTTGTACTTCTAACATATTTCCTCCCATTAAACTAATATTTTATTATTATATCAAATATTAAATTTATATAAATGCTAAAGCAATATATTGTAATTTATTTATCTTAATATAAGATGGCTATAAATTGACGAATATACTCATTTTTCAGTTTGTTTAGTAAACAAATTAAAAAAAGAAGACTTAGCTTCATTTTTAATTACATTTAATATTGTCTAAAAATAACTTAGCAACATCCGGGTGAAGTATTTGAATTATTTTTAAAGCAGCGAACTGTCTTTTTAAACCACTGGCAATCATATCAGGGTTTATTTCAGTATTTCGAGATGTTTTATCTATTTTATTAATGAAAGTTATTTCATTTTGAATTTGTTCTTGTGTTGGTTCAAGGTCATAAAGATTACTCATTTTTTGCATTAAAATTATTGAAGAAACTTGGCTTAACACTGACTTATAAGCAATATCCATTAATTTTAAATGATCAGGATTTGTTTTATCTAATTCAGATATTGATTTTAAACCATCTAAAATACCCCCTGGACGAGCCTCTTGAGATGCGACTCTATCCAATGAATCATTTAGTAAAAATTGATGTATTTCAATATCATTTGAATTTGCTAATTCAGTTGCACAAACACTGAAATATCTAAATAGTTCATTTGAATAATATTCTTTTCTAATATTCTTTTCAAACTCATTTTTTAATTCTTCTAAACTATTTATATTTTCATCAATCATTGGTTCAAAGTTTTCTTCGGTAACATTAATAATTTCTTCATGAAATGCTTTATTAATTGTGACCGTTCAATTATAGTTTGATGGATCATTAAAGGCAAATGTTTGACCAATATTTTTGCCAATTAATTCTTGGTTAATTGAAAATGATTCGCTCTTCTGCGCTTGTAATTTAATATTTTTTTGGTTATCTTTTTCTTCGCCAACATATTTAGCAATTAGATTAACGTCACAAATATCACCCTCTTTAACTGGTCGATTTTTAACTTCCTTTAAGATTGGATATTTTTTCTTAAATTCATTAAAAATTGTATCAAGCATTGATTGATCAATTCGTGTTGGTTGATAATCAAATTTAATATTATTTAAGTCAATTTTATTGATTTCATCACCTGAATAGTAAACTAAAACTATTTCAGCTTTTAATTCTTCCTCAGCTTCAATAATGTTAACAAAAGGTCTACCAACTAAAACATTTGTTTTGTCTTTGTTAACTTCTTCAATTAAAGTTGTTACTTCTTTATTCATTATTTCGTCTATTGCTCTACCTTTTAAAACCTCGGGTGTTGATTTTATTTTATTAGCTAAGGCAAACATAAGTTGATTGTGTTTTAAACTTGCAAATTTTTCTTTGTTTAGGTGTATTTGCTTTTCAATTGTGTTGTATTTAATCATTTTATCTCCTTAAAAGATTTTGTATATCTATTATATATAACAATTCATAAATTAAGCTGGTTGTTTATTTTATTGTTATTTTTTCTATAATTTCATTAATTTTTTCCACTTTTAATCTAAAATAACTTATATTTTTGTGTGTATATCCCCTCAATGTATGTAAAACACAATCGTCAAATAATCAAAAGATAAAGAAAAGCAACTATTACGGTTGCTTTTGTGCTTTTTGTTTGGTTTTACGATTAATTATTGCTTTGTTAAGAAGTTTATTGAATTTTTTTCGTCACATTCTTGAGGTTTTAATTGTTTAGTTTTCATTAATATATTCTATCATTTTAAGTAAGTCATTATTTGTTTTTTTCATTATTGTTTGATTAGTGATGTTATAAAAAACATTATCATTTTTTATTAAATCAATCTTATCATCATCAAACCTCTTTAAAACCACATTGTTTTCGTTAAAATCTAAATTAATATGTTTAGAACCTTCCTGAGTTATTACAGAATGCTTTTTAGCGTCAATATAAAGCATATTTTGCCACTTATCTAGTAAAAAAAATTCTTCATTGTTTCTTGCTCTTAATAAGGGTATTATATGATGTAATTCATATCCTTTATGTTTAACGACACCGTGCTTATCAAAGTAATTTCTTTTTTCTTTTACATTTCTCTTTAAAGATATTTTATCTTTTTCGGTAAAAAATTTATCTTTGTTAAATACCATAGTTAATTTATTTGTTTGATTATCAACAGTAAAAATTGCTGTTTGGTTTAATAAGCTAAATATTTGTTGAGTTTCATTAATAAAATTATGTCAATCCTTTTTATCTTTCTTATTTGAATTTCCACTTTCAAAATTCGATGGTACAGCTCATTCTTTAATTGTTTCTATTAAGTGTTCTTTTTGACGACCACTTCAATGTCTATATTCAATAATATATTCTTTTAATTTTTCAAAATCATATTTTACAATTTCACCATTCACTTCTAACTCATTATCTAAAAATGATAAAAACAATGTATATTCATCTTGAGTTATATAGTCTCAATTGCGATTGGTGCCTGCTTCATCTATTTCAATGAGATAATTGATTAATTTTTCAGTGAATCCTCTAAATAATACATCTAAACAATTTTGAAAAATAATTTGTTTTTTCAAAATATTGTTTGCGTTTAACATTTCCATACCTAAATCAGTTATTGAAACATATTTAACTTTACTTTGTTTTCAAGGGTTTGTTATTAAATCTCCATTTTTATTATATCTATCAATCAAACCCATTCTGTGCATTTCTAACAAGTACTGTTTTCTAAAACTATCCTGTGTAGTTTTGCCAAGGATATTTTGTAAGTTATTTACAATTCTTGAATAACTCTCTTCTCCAGCAATAATTTCAGGTCTTATGCTTATATCCTGTGTTCTAATTTGAAGTTTATCTAGATTTTCATTTTTCATCTCTATATTTATTTCATTTAATATATTTCAAATATATTCTATATCGTATCTACCGTGTTGACTATAATGATTCCCTCTATATTTATCACTTTGAAATCTTCTGCCCAAAAACTTTAAGAATTCCTTTGTAGGGTCAATGCTTGTTAATAATTCTAAAATATCATTCATTATTCCTCCTTGTATTAATATTTCTTTTCATAAATTTTATTTATTAATTTGATATTGGTTGGCATTTTTCAACTGTTCTACAGTAATCAGGTTTATGTAAAAACGATTTATTGCTGTATGTAAGGTTTTGCTCTATTCAAAGAATGCTTTAAAAATAATTCTATCCTTTTCTGAATCGAAGAAGCCTTGAATATAAATATCTGCTTTATTGTTTTTATAACTTGAATCATTAAATACTTTATTAGCATATAATTTACAATCATTTTATATGATAGCGTTTTACGCTTTCAATAGTAATCATAACCTTCATCAAAATCTCCAATACTTTGTCGATATAAAAATTATAACTTATCATTTTTTTACTTAATTTAGAATCATCCATATTAGGATTTTGATTATTTATTTTTTCATAAATCTTTTTTGAAATGAAGTCATATAATGAAATTTCAAAAAATGTGCCAAAAAATATTATTTTTCTATTTAACCTTTATTTTAAATTTCTTTTCAATAGTTGAAATAGTATTCGTTTGATATACCCTTTGTGTCCTCTCTCTATTCAAACATATATCTTAATGTTTCAAAATAATCGGCTGTTATTATTTGTCCTAAAGTTATTGGGATATTCATTTTTTGCCTCTTATTTATAACAATAAATAAAATTATGAGACTTTACTCATAATTAAATTATATATCTAATAGTTGTTTATTTATTATATCTACATATTCTTTGTTTAGATCACAACCGATAAATTTTCTTTCTTGTTTCTTAGCAACCAACGAAGTTATTCCAGAACCACTAAATAAATCAAGGATTAAATCACCTTTATTTGAACTTGCTTTAATAATTCTTTCAATCATTTTTTCTGGTTTGGGGGTTGGGTGGATTGTTTTAGTGGTCCTACCATTTACCTTATTACTCATTCTTACCGAAGGTATCTCTCATACATCCGTGCACAATTTACCATTAGGATTGGGATATCATCTTTTTCCATTTTTAAGAATGCCTTTTTTAACGGCTGTTTTCATTCTATCTAAAGATGTATATTCTGTCCTAATATCATCATAATTAAATGTGTAATTATTAGATTTAGTTAAAAATATTATTGTTTCCTGATTATTTACATATTTAGTTGTTGATGGCGAAAAACCATCTTTTTTATATCAAATAATTGAATTTTTAAATAACATTCCTTTTTTGATTAAATAAGTTAATAATAATGCTGAATTATAAGCATTATTAAATAAGTAAATACTTCCAGTTTTTTTTAATTTAGAAATAGCCAAATCTAGTCATTTGTGCATAAAATCAAAGTATTTTTTTTCACCTTCAAAAATATCCCACTTATCTATGTTTTGGTTATAAGGAGGGTCAGCAATAATTAAATCAACAGAATTATCTTTTATATCTTTTAAAAAATCAATAACATCAATATTATATATTTTATTTAATTCCATATTACTTTTCCTCTAATTTTTTATCTATTACTTCTTTATAATGGGGGTAGAGCTCATAACCGATATAATTTCTATTTAAATTTTTAGCAACCTTTAATGTCGTTCCGCTACCTGTAAATGGGTCAAGAACTGTGTCACCAACAAATGAATATAATTTTACGCATCTAGCAACTATTTCTTCAGGCATTATTGCTGGATGAATTCCGAAAGCTGAATCCTTTTTGTTTGGTATAGGGATGCTCCAAATTTGTTTAGTGTATTCAACTCATTCTTTTTTGGTTAATTTGCTTTGTTCTTTTCACTCATGTTTTATATTATTTGCAGAAGGACCGTCTTTTACATAAACCGATATAAATTCCGTTGTATTTTGTGCATAAAAATTTCTTGGGTATGGATAACTTCCAAACATTAGTTTTTTAGTAGAATTAGTTCTATTTCAAATATACAAATCCATTAAGAATAAATTAGTATGATTTAAAATACTATGTTGTATTTCACTTTGTAAATCAAAAATATGTCTATTAAAGTGTGAACTAAAATCTTTTTTTATCATAGGTAACAATGGAACATTTATACACAATTTTCCATTAGGCTTTAGAACTCTTTCACATTCTTTTCATACCTTTAACATTTCAAATATGTATTTTTTAAAATCATTAATATCACCAATATTATCTATTTTTTTAGCTGAATGTTTAACCTCTTGTTTACCATCTTTTGAATAATCCTTGATATTAAAATACGGTGGGGAAGTAATTATTAGATCTACACTACTAGATTTGACCTCTTTCATTTTTTTAGATGATTTGTAATAAACAACATTTATGTCTTTTTCTAATTCCATATTGTACACTCCCTATTCCTTTAATAATTTTTTAAAATATCACATTATCTTTATGATTTTGTCTAAACTCAAACTCATTAAGATAAAATGGTAAATGTTTCTTGCTTGCTTTTATGTAAGTTCTTTTTAGTCCTCTTTTAAGGCGAGACCACATTCCTTCTATTCCATTAGTTGACACTTTAGTTCTAATATTTAACATATTCTTTATTAGAGCGGTTAACTACTTTATGAGTAAATCAATCAGTAACATTTTGTAATACTCTCTTATAACCTTTTCATTCATCACTAATTATAGTGGAATCTTTAGAAATATTTGTTTCTAAAAATGCAGAAATAGTTTTGTCGTTAACTTGATTAACCATGTCAAATTTAACTTGGCCACTTTCTCTATTTTTAACACGCATAATTGATGCTTTTTGTTCGAGATGAGATAGTTCATTATTTTTAACTGATTCATGTTTATTTGTTTCACGACCACCAATATAAGTTCCATCCACTTCATTTACCCCTTTAAACATAATGCTACCATCATCGTCCATAATACTTCTTATTAGCTTTGCCATTATTCAAGCCGTTTTATAATTTATTCTAGACTTCTCTCTAACTGTTTAGCACTAACTCCGTTTTTAGAAATACTAAATAATGATATAGCATGGAATCAAGAACTTAAAGATGTTGAACTATTTTCAAAGATAGTGTCTTTACAAGGAAAAAGAGTCTGTTCACATTTGGCAACATATCTTTTTATTCCCTCAACATTTCAGTGTTTTGAAAAAATACCACATTTTAAGCAATGATTTAGATCTTTGTATTTTAAATCGTAGATATAATCTAAACACTTTTTATTAGTCCCAAAATCTCTTTAAAATCCTTACAATTGTATGATTTAGACATTAAAAACCTTCCTAATTTACATATTTATTTTATACCATCTTACTTACTTACGATAAGGGTATAAAATTATTTTGATATTTTTTGAAGATTTACATACACCGAGGGGATATATACCATATTTTATTATATAAATCCGTTGTTTTATAGTTAGAAATAAAAAAAATAATTTTTATTGATACGCACGGATGGGTTGTTGTATAATAAGTCCGCTATTATAAAATGGCAATATTGGACATTAATATATTTATTATAAAGAAAGGAAAAATAAAATGCCTACAACAAATCAATTAGTTAGTAGTGGTAGAGTGCAAAAAGTACGTAAGCAAAATGCGCCTGCATTAAACTTAAGTTTCAATACACTTACAAAAACAAGTCGTAAAGAATCTGCACCTTTTAAACGTGGTGTATGTACTCGTGTTGCAACTATGACTCCTAAAAAACCCAACTCGGCTATGCGTAAATATGCCCGTGTTAAATTATCAAATGGTATGGAAGTTACTGCCTACATCGGTGGTGAAGGACATAACCTACAAGAACACTCAGTTGTTCTAATCAGAGGTGGTAGAGTTAAAGACCTACCTGGTGTTAGATATCACATCGTTAGAGGTACACAAGACTTGGCGGGAGTAAACAACCGTAAACAAGGTAGAAGTCTATACGGAACCAAGAGAGAAAAATCAAGTAACTAATACTTAGAAAGAAAGAGAGAAAATTATGTCAAGAAAACACAAAGCTCCAGTTAGAGAAGTACTTGCTGACCCAATTTTTAATTCAGTTCTAGTTACTAAATTAATTAACTCAATTATGCTAGATGGTAAAAAATCCGTAGCGCAAGATATTCTATACTCAGCCTTTAACATTATTAAAGAAAAAACTAACAAAGAACCAATGGAAGTATTC
Organism: Mycoplasma zalophidermidis; assembly: GCF_024742155.1. Taxonomy (NCBI): domain Bacteria; kingdom Bacillati; phylum Mycoplasmatota; class Mollicutes; order Mycoplasmatales; family Mycoplasmataceae; genus Mycoplasma; species Mycoplasma zalophidermidis. The sequence continues at coordinate 196,049 of NZ_JANSFS010000001.1, forward strand.
CAATTGGCAATTGAAAACATCACACCTCAACTAGAAATCAGAACAAGAAGAATTGGTGGTACAAACTATCAAGTTCCAACCGAAGTTTCTGCACGTAGAAAACAAACATTATCATTAAGATGACTAGTACAATATTCACGTCTAAGAAACGAAAAAACAATGGATTTACGTTTAGCTAACGAAATCATTGATGCATCAAACAAAACCGGTGGAGCAATCAAAAAACGTGAAGACACACACAAGATGGCCGAAGCCAACCGTGCTTTTGCTCACTTTAGATGATAATAAGATATTATGGCAAGAGAATATAAATTAGAAAACTACCGTAATATCGGTATTATGGCCCACATTGATGCAGGGAAAACTACAACAACCGAAAGAATTTTGCTACACACAGGTAAAATTCACAAATTAGGTGAAACACACGATGGTGCTTCACAAATGGACTGAATGGCCCAAGAACAAGAACGTGGAATCACAATTACATCAGCCGCAACTACAGCCTTTTGAAAAGGCACGAGAATTAACATCATTGACACACCAGGACACGTTGACTTTACAGTTGAAGTTGAACGTTCACTACGTGTACTTGATGGTGCTGTTACAGTTCTCGATGCGCAAAGCGGTGTTGAACCTCAAACAGAAACAGTTTGAAGACAAGCTACAAACTACAAAGTTCCAAGAATTGTTTACGTAAACAAAATGGATAAATTAGGTGCTGACTTTTTCATGTCAGTTAACTCGGTTAAAACAAGATTAAACGGGAATGCAGTTGCAATTCAAGTACCTATTGGTGCCGAATCATACTTTAAAGGTATTATAGATCTTGTTGAAATGAAAGCATACATCTATGATGGTTCTCCAGAAGAAAATCCGGAAATCACTGAAATTCCAGCCGATTTATTAGATGTTGCTAAAGAAAGAAGAGCGATGCTTATTGATGCTCTTTCAACTTATGATGACGAATTTATGATGAAACTTTTAGAAGGTGTTGAACCATCAGTTGAAGAAATTAAATCAATGATTCGTAAAGCTACATTAACATCTACTTTCTTCCCATGTGTTTGTGGAACAAGTTTTAAAAATAAAGGTGTTAAATTAATGATTCAAGCAGCAGTTGACTATTTACCGTCTCCATTAGATATACCTGCTATTAAAGGTTACCTAGGGGAAGAAGAAATTTCAGTTCCTGCTACCGATGACCATGATTTCGTGGCGCTAGCTTTTAAAGTTATGACAGACCCATTCGTTGGATCGTTAACTTTCTTCCGTACATATGCCGGTGTATTAAAAAAAGGTTCATATGTTTACAATACAACCAAAGATGTTAAAGAACGTATTGGACGTATCATCAAAATGCACGCTAACTCACGTGAAGAAATTGATGAATGTTATGCCGGAGATATCAACGCTTTAGTTGGTCTTAAGGCAACAACAACAGGTGATACACTAGTTGCTGAAAAGTCGCCAAAAATCATTCTTGAAAGAATGATTTTCCCAGAACCAGTTATTTCTCAAGCACTTGAACCCGAAACGAAAGATGCTATGGAAAAATTAGCGCTTGGTCTTCAAAAATTAGCTGCTGAAGACCCGACATTTAGAACTTACACCGACGAAGAAACAGGACAAACAATTATTGCCGGAATGGGTGAATTGCACCTTGACATTATTGTTGACCGTTTAAAACGTGAACATGGTGTTAAAGCTAAAGTTGGTGCTCCACAAGTTTCATATCGTGAAACAATTACTAAAGATGCAGAAGTTGAAGGTAAACACATTAAACAATCAGGTGGTAAAGGACAATATGGTCACGTTTGAATTAAATTCGAACCTAACAAAGACCAAGGATTTGAATTTGTTGACAAAATTGTCGGCGGTAAAATTCCTAAAGAATACATCAAGTCAATTCAAAAGGGACTTGAAGATAAAATGGCTAGTGGTATTTTAGCTGGTTACCCAATGATTGATATTAAAGCCACTTTATTTGATGGTTCATACCACGATGTTGACTCATCTGAAATGGCTTACAAAATCGCTGCTTCTAAAGCTCTAACTAAAGCTAAAGATCAATTAGGAACAGTATTATTAGAACCAATTATGGACGTTGCTGTTGTTATTCCTGAAGATTACTTCGGTGATGTTATGGGAGATTTAACACGTCGTAGAGGACAAATCGTTGATAATGAAACACGTAATGACGGTGCTCACATTATTCGAGCTCATGTTCCTTTAAAAGAAATGTTTGGATATGCGACTGACTTGCGTAGTATGACTGCTGGTCGTGGAAACTATCAAATGCAATTCGATCACTACGAAAAATGTCCAAAAAATATTGCTGATCAAGTTATTAAAACACGTAATATTCAAAACAACGATGAAGATTAATTCAAAAAATAAGGCGTGGCCTTATTTTTTATATTTTTATTAAAAAAGTTTACGAGTTACAAAAAAAGTACTAAAATTAATATGCAATATTACATGCGCTCTTAGCTCAGCCGGTAGAGCAAATGGCTCTTAACCATTGGGTCAGAGGTTCGAACCCTCTAGGGCGTACCAAATCAAGAAATTGATCGCAAAAATAAGCCAACCGGTGGCTTATTTTTATTTTTTTATATTATTAGTCATTTTTTTACAAATATACATCACCATAATATTCAAAATCTAGAATAACCTAAAATTTCCTATACGTGTTATTTATAGTTGTATCAGTCAAAAAGATATAAAAAAACAACCATATTATGATTTCGGTTGTTAGGATGTATAAAAAATAAATTAAGATATGAAAAGGTTTAACACTTTTATTGTAACGTAAGTTACGATATACATTCTAGCATGAAAAAAAATAATTCAAAGAAAATAAATATTTTTTTATCATAAAATATTTGATCTTAAAACCTTAATTTATTTTATTTTGATCATAAAATATGTTAAAATAATTTAGTTAATTTCTGTTGATATTAACAAATAAAAAAAATTAAAAAATATTTTGTTCATTTATAAAATGTCTTATAATTAAATAGCAATTTTCAAATGAAATTGCCCAGGTGGCGGAATAGGTAGACGCAAGGGACTTAAAATCCCTCGGTGGTAACACCGTGCTGGTTCAAGTCCAGTTCTGGGTACCAGATGACCGAAAGGTCTCCATAAGAAGATGCGCCCTTAGCTCAGCAGGTAGAGCAAATGGCTTTTAACCATTGGGTCAGAGGTTCGAATCCCCTAGGGCGTACCATGTCAAGAAATTGACCATTAATAAGCCGTTGGCTTATTTTTTTTACCGATAGATTTATATGTAAAAAATGATAAATTTATTTGGTATTTTAAAATTTTATTATAAAATAATATCAGTGGTTATAGCGCAAGGGATCACCTGATACCATTCCGAACTCAGTAGTTAAGCCTTGTAGTGCCGACGATACCAGAGATGGGAAAATAGGGAGCTGCTATTTTTTTATGCTTTTTTGAAAATTCAAGAGTTTAAAAAATAGTATGTACCTTAGTCAAATTAATGTTGATTTAAAAAAAGATTCAACCTAAATTTTGCTACCTTTTTTATACACAAATAGCGCCACGAGGGCAGTCTAACCAATGAAAAACGAATAGTCGTGATTCGAAATTAATCTTTTTTTCAAGTTTGGGATTAATTAATAAATTCCCTAAACTATAATGAGCAGTTATTTTTGCTAATGTTTTTATTTACTAAAAACTTTTTTACCTATCTCGATTTCTTATGGTAATTCAATATTCAATAAGGGACCCAATATTTTTAAATGGGTGGATCACCAATCTTAGTTGCTTTTGGCTCACAACGCTAGCTAAGTTCAAACAATTATGGAAAGCGTGAAATATATGTATAACAATATGTGTCAAGTTATCGTTAAATCAAAATGTAAATCTGGAATAATTTTTATTTCCTCAAGTAAAGTAATTATACCTTTAGCTTATTCATCAGAAATCATCATATCATTCATAATGGTGTAATTCCTGAGTTGGCTTTAGTTAATTTCGCAAGAAATATGGTTTTCTAGAAGGCGTCTGCCGATATTTCTTTAACATCTGGCATCTCAATACAGTCTAAAAATTGTGTTTTTTCATCCTGATTTAATTTAGTGGAAAATTAATATTTAGATGTATATTAATTGCACAAAAAAAGCAAAATTTATTTGGTATTTTAAAATTTTATTATAAAATAATATCAGTGGTTGTAGCGCAAGGGATCACCTGATACCATTCCGAACTCAGTAGTTAAGCCTTGTAGTGCCGACGATACCAGAGATGGGAAAATAGGGAGCTGCTATTTTTTTTATGCTTTTTTTGAGATATGTATAATTAAATAGTAGTTTTGGAGGTAATGTGAAGAAAATTTTATTAGCTACTAGTATTGTTGCACCGTCAGTTATGTCGACAGTTTCATGTCAAAAGTCAGAAACAATTCGCAACGAGATAAAAACCTATACTTATATTGACTTTTTAAAATTATCTTCAAATAATAATCAATTAATTCTCATTGAAAATGATTTAAGTGCTACCCAAGTTTTTAATAATTACTATATTTATGATAAATTTATTCAAACTGAATCTCTTGAATCTGATTGAGCAGATAATATTAATGTATTAAAAATTTCAAGTATTTTTAACAAAAAATTCTTTGAGAAAAAATTCCTGGTATATGTTGGTGGAGAAAACACTAAATTCTTTTCCTTAAATAATGGTGGAATTCTTGCTAAAACTCAAATACCATTTGACATCAATCAAAATAATCAAGTGATTTGAAGCAATAGCGAACATTTATCATTAATCGAAAAATTTCCGGAGAATAAACTTCCTGGAGAATTAATAAATTATTTGAATCATTCAATTAATGAATTGTATTTAGCTTTTGACCGTAAAGACTATGTCAAAGTTTTAAATTTTATAAATAAGAGCACCATGGAGAACAATTCATAAATTGAGAGCATCAAAATTCATGTGAGGTAAGTATGAACAAAATTAGGTTAGAAAAATTTATTTGTCATTCCACACAATATTCTCGCAAAGATATTGTCAGATTATTAAAAAAAGGGATGATAACCGTAAACGGTAAAATTATAAATAAAATAGTTAAAGTTGACCCCGTTAAAGATATCATTAAGGTTTGTGATAATGAAATTAAATACGAGAAATATCACTATTATATGTTTAATAAACCTTCGGGGTATTTGTGTGCCAACAGCGATTTTAGAGCAAAAACAATTTTTGATTTGTTTGATTTAAAGCCTACACAATATTTCAGTGTTGGAAGACTGGATAAAGATACTGAGGGATTATTAATAATAACCGATGACGGTAAGTGAACTAATTGGATATTAAAGCCACAAAATCACATTCCTAAAACATACTTTCTTGAAATTGATAAAGATTTTGATGAAAAAATACGTAAGCATTCTGATTCTATAAAAATTGATGGTTATGAGGTAACGGAATATGATTTTAAGTTTTTAAATAACAGACAATGCGAACTGACTATTTATGAAGGAAAATATCATCAGGTAAAACAAATGATGAGTTATTTTGGTTTCAATGTTATTTATTTAAAAAGAATCAAATTTGGTGATTTAGAACTACCAAATAATTTAAAATTGGGCTCTTTAATTGAACTGAATAATCATCAGAAAACACTCTTAAAGATAATTTAACAAACATTTAGGGATAATTTTGTTTCAATTGACCGCTTCAATTTGTTTTTCTATTTATTTGGAAAATTAATTGTATATTTTATGATTAGTAGTTGTATAATGATTTAGTTCAAGGATATTCCTTGTTATTTTTTTCTTTCCAAAAAAGAATAAAATTGTTCTTCAGCTTGAATTCAGGAGGTGTTATGAAAAAAAGACTGTTACTGATTAGTCCAATACTGATTGCTTCTATTGCCGGTGTTGCTATGAATATAAATGACTCAATAGATAAAAACTTACACAAAAATAGTAACCTAACCTACGTTGCTGATAGAGGCGTAGTTAATGATATTAACAATGTACAAGCAAGTGATTGAATGTCGCAAATACCTGATAATAAAAGCTTTTTTTCTTTAAGTATTCCGGGTACGCATGACTCATCGATGTACAATGGATACGGTATTTCATATGCTTTTGGTTGACAATATGCATTGACTCAATATTACAATTTCCATGACCAATTAAAAATCGGAATTCGTGCGTTTGATTTAAGAATGCAAAATGATGGAAAATTGGTTCATGGTCCAGTTAATTCAAATCAAGTATTTAGAGATGCAATTCGTGACTTTGCCAGTTTTTTAGATAAACATCCAACTGAATTTATTGTAGCCAGAGTAAAAGACGAATACTTCAATGTGGATAAACAATGACAAGCACAGGGCGCAAATAAAATTTATAATGATGTTCTTGATGAATTTAAGAAGTATTTATACAATCCAGATGGTAAATCGTTTTGAGAACTTTCAAAAGAAGGGTTTAATGTTGATAAATTTAGAGGTAAAATCGTAATATTGAACCATTGGCATCATAAAGTTAATACTAATCCAAGAGGTGGATTTATGTATAAATTTATTGCCTCTGAACAAACTATTCAAGATAATTATAATGGTATAAATTCTATAGACGAAAAAGTTAAATATATTACCCAAGCGATGGAAAATGCAAACAAACGTAGTAATCTAGATGCAACATTACATGTAAATTTTATGTCTATGGCGAGTGGATGAAGACCATTTTCATCTTCTCAACAAGTCAATCCTGCCGTCAATAAGTGATTAAATAAACATAATGACTTAGGTACCCTTGGTATTGTTTATATGGACTATCCAGGTCCTGCATTAATTCAGTCGGTATATCGTACAAATTTTAATTATAAAGATGATTATATAAATAATGGTGGATTAGGCCCTTTGATGAATAAAATTTCAGCTAAAAGTGTTTTTGAAGGCGATAATAAAATTATAATAGATACATCAGATAATCCATCTTGCTATAAAAACGCAATATTTGAGATAATAGTCGATGAGCACACAATTAAAAAAATAACTGTTCCAAAAGAATTCAATTCAAATGAATTGATTATTGATTTAGGTTCTAACTTTCATTTTAATTTAGCCAACAAATTAAAAATTGTTACATATAAATTAACTCCAAATGATGGTTGATATAATCCGAAAAAATATAACGAAAATGAGTTATCAATTAAAATTTTAAGAGATGATTTATTACATGAAAAACTAGATTTAGTTGCCGAAATTAAATCTATTCAGAGATATTATGAACAAGAATATCCTCAAATCTACAATTATATTGATGAAAAATTCATAAAAAAAATTCAAAGTTTAAAAAGAACACAAACTAATGCGAGATTAGAATTTGATGATATTAATTCTAAATGACATTCAATATCTAAACTAATGGAAATACTTATTGATGATTTGGCCAATTTTTCTGATAGCCAAATTGAACTTAAAATAGATAATTTAAGTTCAATATTTAATGAACAAAATGCAAGCAAAATAAGAAACTTTACGAATGAAATTAGAACGAAATTGAAGAATATTTTTGATACCGAAAATGATAAAGTGATTACATCTAGTCAACTGGTTGATTTTTCGAATAAATTAAAAAAATATAGATGAATAAGTAAATATTTACCAGCAATCATAAATGACTTTGAATCATTGAATTTATTAAAAATAAAATCAGACTTTGAAAATAATTATCAGGATTATAATTTTGCAAAATCATATTGAATAGAGAAGTTAACCAATGGAATAGAGAAGCCAAATAAAATATTTAATGAATTAATAAGTAATGATAATTCAAATAATACAATGATTTTAGCTAGAAACTTGAGCAATCAGATGTATAACTATTTAAGTTCATTAATATCACAAGTAAAAAAAATAAATAAAACTTTATCCGTGTATAATCAATATTTTAAAGGTGAAAATGAAGTTCTTCTGCCTCATTTTATGAATGAGATAAAGGAAAAAATTATTGACGATTCTTTCAACCCGGATTTAATTATTAATCAATCTGAATCTTTTAAAATCCAATTAAATTTGCTAAAAAAACTAATTAGAGATTCTGATAATTTTAAGAAGAAAAATTATTTTAACTTAAACTCACCCGATAAAAGATCTTATTCGAAACTCATTGAGGAAACTAATAATGTGATAAATGATAATAATCTAAAGGTATTGAATTCACAATTCATAAAGGAAAAAATATCGGCTTTAAATGAAATCGAGTTGTCTATTTCTAATTCAACAAAAATTTATAATAAAGTTTTAAATACTTTCAACGATTCCCAATCAATTATTGCCGGCCACAGAAAAATTTTGAAAGAAAAATTAGATTCTTTAGAAATTTATACTGATTTAAGTACTAAGGAAATTAATAAAGAAATTAACTCATTAATTTTGGTTGATTATGCCAAAAAAATAAAATCATTAAAAAATTTGAATTTACACCAATCAAGAGAGTTATTGCGTCAAATTTCTGATACTTTAAATGAAAAAGAAATTAAAAGCATTTTTTTGAATTTTCAAACTCTAGATTATAAAATGAATGAGTTAACTATTCAAAAAGACAAATTTAATAACCTTGATACTATTAAAGGTTTTGGGTATTTGGATTCAACTGAACAAAAAGAACTTAAAAACTTGCTATCAACAATTAATTCTGAAATGACACATTTTATAGAATCTGACAAAATTGATGATTACATCAAAAAATTAAGTAAATATAACAATATTTTCAATATTGATACAATGTTCATGGATTTTAACAATTTGATTACAAAATCATCAAAATTGTACGAATTTGAAAAACAAATTTTCAAAAAGAACCTATCCTTAGTAAGAAAATTCAAGGAATTCAAGGAATTAAAAACAAATTTTGATTTAGAAGCAGATGTTAATAGACCATTAAGCGACGAAAAAACATTTAAAAGTTTTTCAAAAACTCAGTTTAAAAAGGTTATCAATGAACTTAAAGGGTCATTATCGAAAGAATCATATACTCAGATTAAAAACAATTACTTAGGCTTATTAGATTCTATTAATATCGCAAAAAGATTAATCAAACAACACGAAAACATATATAGTCAAAGTGAATATATCAGTAATTATGAAAAAAGTAAAACCGAATTTAAAGAAAAATTTGATTCTTTAAATAATTCAATAATAAATTCCACCGATCCTGAATTACTGAACGATGAAATTACAAAATTTAGACTTTCAATTATTGATTTAATTGAAAGTTCTAAAAAATTTAAAAATGAAAAACAAAAAGAAAAAGTGTTTAATAATTATTTACTTACTCTTGATGAATTTTCAAGTTTAACAAAACACGAGAATCCGGGAAACATTCTAAATCAAACATTTAAAGAAATCATTGAAAAAGTAAGGAATAACAAAATTGAATTAAGTGCCAGTTTACAAGATATTGTTCAAGCAACTTCTGAGCTAAATAAGTTAATAAATCAATATATATTAATAATTGATGAATTGGTTAATACCTACAAAGAAAAAAATAAAGTATTCAATAATTTTGTTCAAGAATTCTCTTTTGGAATTCCCGAAAATAAACATAATCAACTTCCAAGTAAAATAAGAAGTGATGATTTAATTAAATTGAATAACAATGAAAGTTTTATAGTTACTAATTTAAGTCTTACACCTGACGATGTTAATGGTACATTATCTATTGATTATATTATTAAGTCCAACGATTTTACTGTTTCGAAATCACAATTAATAAACGATTTTATTAATATCAATAAGTTTAATTACTTAAAAGAGGTTTCGACTAAAAAACAAGCATTAAATGATGAAATAGCCAAAGCTAACGAACTCATTAAATCTATGGATAAACCGATTTACTCAGCAATAATTAATGAGTTGAATTTAGCTATAAAAAAATATAGTAATGTAGATATTAATAATTTATTATGATACGATAATGCAATCGACTCCATTAATAAAACTATTGAAAAATCAATTTCAAATAAAATTGATATAGAAACAAAAGTACGTAATAAAAATCTCAATGACGCAGCAGAATTGATTAACAAAATTAATGGTTATTTGAATCTTGTCAATCGCTATGCTTTTGATGAATTTGTTGCTAATGTGAGTTTATTTATCAAAGAAATGAAAACTTATAAATTAATTTTAAGTAATATTAATTTAGATTCAACGCCGATAGACGAAATTAAAAAAAGGTCGCTTAATTCATTTCAAGACATATCAAAAGCCGGTGATATGTTTATATCAAATAAGTTTAGCGATTTATTATCGAGAGTGAAGTTTGAGGTTCCATCCGAATTATTATTAAAAGATATAAATATTGGAGATATAAATATAATAAATGGTAAAGAATTAAATATTTCAATTAAATCAATTAATAAAAACATTGAAAACAAAAGTATTAATATTTTTTATGATGCTTCATATAAAAATTTAACAGAGCAAAAAAATTATTTAATTTCGAATATAAGGGTTAATAATAATGCGAATAAGATTATAGATGTTATTGACGAAAACAATTCAAATGATAAAACCAATTCAATAGTTCAAACCAAACATGAGAATGATGTCAATAAAAACAAAATTGAGGCAAAAATACCTTTAAAGGCCTACAGCGCCATAAAAACAAAAAAAATAATTGATAACTCTATCAGAAATAGCACAAATAATAATTTAAAAGAAATTAAGCAAATACCAGCAAAACAGATTAAAAATTCCAATAAACAAATCAGTCATTCCGAGTATCGTATAAATAATGACGATAAACTAAACAAAAAAATAAAAAATAATTTTAATAAGAATTATTTATATTTGATATTTATACCAGTTTTAGGAGTTTTAATTATCATTACTATTTTGATTACTAAAAAGTGTAAGAAAAAAAATAAGTAATATTATGATTTGTTTTCTAAAATTCAGATATTAAAAAAACAAAAAAATATTTTGAAATATTATAAAAAATAGTACTATATTAATAGTGGTTATAGCGCAAGGGATCACCTGATACCATTCCGAACTCAGTAGTTAAGCCTTGTAGTGCCGACGATACCAGAGATGGGAAAATAGGGAGCTGCTATTTTTTTTATGCTTTTTTAGCTAAATTGATAGTTGCTCCATTATTTTGCATTTGTTTATAATAATTTATAATAGATAGAATGAAAAACACAAGTAAACCTACATATTTCATTGACCTTGATGGAACATTATTTGACCAACATGGCATTACGAGAATCTCTTATCGCAATCAAAGCGCTATTTTAATTATGCAGAATTTTGCTAATGTTGTTTTTTCAACTGGTCGTTCTTATACAGATATGCGAGTTCAACAAGCAATGAAACAATTGTCAATTGATGATATTATTTGTTCCTCAGGTGCAGAAGTTTATATTGACCGTAAATTAGCTACTTATATCAATATTAGAGATAAAGCTGTTAATAATATTGTCAATTACGCTACTAAGCGCAAAGTCGTTTTTGTTGTTTATGATTCAAACGGGGAACACTTATATGTGCAAAACAAACTTCAACATTGTTTAGGCAATTTGTTTTTTAAAAAATGAATGAATACAATATCAATTAATAAAGATTTTGACATTAGCAAACATAGAAATATCACTAAAATTGCGTTTGTTTTGAAAAGTTTTTTTAAAACGAAACGCATCATAAAAGAAATTCAAGAACTTTACCCGGATCAAGTTAATGCTTATGCTGCTAACCGAAACTTTATTGTTGAAATAACAGACATATCAACTAACAAAGCTATTGCAACAGTAGAGTACTGTAAATTAAAGGGAATTGATTTATCTGATGCTGTGCATATTGGAGATTCAATGTCCGATGCATGTCTTAAAGGTTACGTTGGAAAATTGGTAGCTATGGGTAATGCAACTAGTCAATTGAAAGCTCTGGCTGATGAAGTGGCTCCAAAACATAAAAATGGTGGATTATATAAATATTTTATTCATCATAAAAGAAAACAAAAATAGGCTTATGCCTATTGTTTTATTATAGTTTATTTACAACTAATTAGACAAATTTTGTTCTTGATGAATTATTTCTAATATTATATAAAATAATAAAAATATCAAGCACATTTACGTTGCGCTTGATATTTAATTTACAAGACTAGGCGAATCATTTATAAACAATTCTTTTTTATCTGAATCTATTGAAATTTAAATCTGTTCTAGTTAATTATTTGAAATCAGTAACAAGGGATATCAAAAGTTTTTTTCTTTTGCACGCATTTAATTCAAAAGTAACATTGATTTTAGCTAATTCTTTTTTATTTCTTTGATTTTGATTGTTTGTTTTTCTTCGGTAATTCTTTTTTTGAATTGAACGACTCTAACTTCTGCGGTTTTGACATTTATGGTTTCTTTACAATTACTTAATTTATAAGTAATTGTAATTTTGTTTGTGTTTACTTCCTTTTCAGCAACAAAATCTTAATGTCTACTTATCTAGTAGATTACTCTAAAATTAGATTGACCTAAATCGTTAGCAGTTAATTCATCAAAATGTTTTATTTTAATAAATTCTTTAGGTGGAAATATGGCTGTTTTATTCGAAAAGTCAGTTTTTTCGCTCGGCTTGACTGGTTTATCTGGAACAACCGGTGTATCTAGTTTTTTTCTTTGTTAATAGATTGATGTAATCAATAATAATGAATAATCAAGTTAAATTATATGTTATGTATTGCTAAAATAAGTGGCTTGACCAGAAGAAAATTATCAATTTTGTGTACATTTTCATCTTTTAATAAACATACAGTTTAGGTGTCAAAAAATAACACTTGCACTAGTGTTATTTTTTAATTTCGCTAAAACATAATATTCAAAACTAATAATGCACTAGTTACTAGGAACCTAGCAAAACTATAAACATTTACAAGCATTCAAAAAACATCGAATTTTTCTAATCAATTGTAAATTCCAATTGGCCATATTTTGTCACTACTATCAATTGAGAATTTTTGTATTGTATAAGTCAAGCTTGTTATGAATAATAAAAGGAATAAGTTAAATCAAATCGTGAACAAGCAAAGAAAAACTATTGAGTTATTTTTCATGATTTTAGATAAATATTTTTATGTATATGAATAAGTGCGAGTGAATTGAATATTATAAAAAAAGAAGGTATTAATCCGTATATAGTAAACATTGATATTTCTAAAATTAAATATGTATCCATTTTTTATCCTAAATTGTCTTTCATGATAATATTTGCATTACTACTATATATTATTCATTTAAATCCTGAGAATAGGTGAATAAATAACTTATTCAATTAATATTGAGTGTTATTAGGCAAATTATTTTAATTAAATATTATTCAATAAAAATAACACTTTTTCAAGTGTTAAATTTTGTGTGTTATATTAAGCGAATTGTGATTTATATAACGAGGCGTATTTTCCCTGTTGAGCAAGTAATTGTTCGTGTGTACCTTGTTCTACAATGTAGCCATCTTCAACATAAAGAATCAAGTCAGCATTTTTAATTGTGCTTAAACGGTGCGCAATTACAATGCTTGTTTTATTTTTCATAATAGTATTAGATAAAGCATCCTGAATTATTTTTTCAGTGTTAGAGTCAATATTTGATGTGGCTTCATCCAAAATTAATATTTTTTTATCGCCTAGTACTGCCCTTGCAATGGCTAGCAGTTGTTTTTCGCCTTTAGAAAGCAACATATCGTTATCTTGTAATTGAGTATCGTAACCTTTTTCAAGACGTAAAATAGTTTGGTGGGCCGAGACAATATCAGAGGCATCGTAGACTTGTTGTTGGGAAGCGTCTTTGTTGCCAATTAAAATATTGTTGTAAACACTATCCTTAAACATAAATGAATCTTGTAAGACAACAGCCATGGCGTTTGTTAGGCTGGTTTTTGTAATATTTTTTAATTCGATGCCGTCAATTGTAATTGAACCTTTTTCGTAATCATAAAATTTACTTAATAAGTTGATAACAGTAGTTTTCCCAGCACCGGTTGCACCAACCAAAGCTATACTTTGGCCAGGTAATGCTTGGAAGGACGCGTCTTTTAGATGCCATTCATCTTTAGAGGTGTTGTATCTAAACCAAACATGGTCAAATTTAATGTGACCTTTGACATTGGTTAAATCAACTTGATTTGATAATTCTTTAGGCGGTTCTAAATTAACTAATTGATTAACTCTTTCGGAAGAAACTATCCCATTTTGCGAAGCGAATATTGTGTTAGTAATTGTTTGTAATGCGCCAGTAATATTGAAGACTAAACCAACATAAGCAACTATAAATCCTGCATCAGGACCGTTTGGATGAGGCATCAATGCTCACAGCGGCAGATTATAATTTTTGAACACTAATGCTAAGACCGCACACGCTAAGACGACAATGTTGGTTGACATGATAAATCACGGGTTAGCAATTTGTCCATATAAGTCAGCAACTAATGCGTTTTTATAGATGTGATTAGCAATTTTTTTAAATTTTTCAGTCGATTCTTTTTGACGACCAAAGGTTTTGGTAATTTTCATATTCTTAACACTTTCTTCAACAAATGCGTTTAAATCGCCAAAACCATCTCAAACCGCTTCAATTCTTGGGCGTGCTTTATGTATCATCACAGCAGCAACTGAGAATAATATCACGGTAATAACACCTGTAATTAATGAAATTGTGAAGCTATATAGAAACATCATAATTGCCGTGATTACTAGGTGAGTTATATTTGAAAGCACTTGGTTTAAAATTTGACTTAAAGACACTGAAATGTTATTAACGTCGTTAACCAAAGTGGAAATAAGGTCTCCAGTTTTTTTCTTATCATAATAAGAAACAGGCATTTTAAGTAATTTATCCATTGCAATTTTACGCATATTTTTAGCAGTAGCATAACCACAAATGATATAAATTCTAAATTCTACAAATCTAAATACTGCATAAGTTAAGAACGATAAACTCATTAATGATACCATTAAATTAAAGTAGTTATGATTGAACTTTGTCGGGTTTTGGAATGCTTCGGGTGTAAAGACATGTGAAACTATCAAACCCGTAATAACGGTACCTGCAATATAAGCAATAGAATTAATCAAAGTAGTTAAAAATCCCAAATATAATAATCATCTCGATTTTCCAGAATATTTATTAACTAACTTAATAATGCCGAGGGTTGAACCAAGTTTACGTTTTAATTTCATTTAACCTCCTTTATTGTTCCAATTGATTTTGATGAATTTGTTTATAGAAGGGACAATTTTTGACTAAGTGCTCGTGGCTACCTTGGTCAATAATGTGACCCGAATCCATTACAGCGATTTTATCGCAATTTTTTAACGCCCCAATTTTCTGAGAAATTAGAATAGTGCTACAGTCATAATTTTTAATAATATTATTAATTACTGTTTTAGTTGTAATGTTGTCTAGCGCACTCGTTGAATCGTCTAGGATTAAAATCTTAGGTTTACGTAAAAGTGTTCTAGCAATTGAAATTCTTTGTTTTTGACCGCCTGAAAGATTTGTGGCGCCTTGTGTAACTGGGTGATTTAGATTATCATCAAATTTATACACAAAATCGTAAGCACAAGCATTTTTTAGGGCTAGATTTATTTCTTCGTCAGTTGCATCAGGTTTGGCTCATAGCATATTTGATTTAATAGTTCCTGAATATAGCATTGGGTCCTGATAAACTATGCCGACAGTGTCTAATAATTGTTTAGTGTTGATTTGGTTAACCTCGTGACCACCAATAGTTATAGATCCTTCGTTGTATACATAATTATTCAATAGCAACGATACAAGAGTTGATTTTCCTGAGGCGAATAACCCAATAATTCCTAGTGAAGATTTGAACGGAACGTTTAGATTAATATCAGTTAAGGCGTAGTTTGGATTATCTTGATAGTATTTAAAATTTAAATTTTTAATATTTAAATCATAATTTAGATTATTTTTGTTAGAAATATCAGAAATTCTAATTCCGTTTTCAACATACAATTTATCTGCTTTGGCATTAAATATTTCCATTAATCTACCAGCTGATACCCTAGCTTTAAAACCGAAAATAATAAATACAGTTAATAAGATAATTCCAAAACCAATCGTTCATAAGTATTCAATAAAAATATTCATATTAACTAAGTCAGTAGCTGTCGCCACATGTTCTAGCGTTTGGTGTCTTATTACCATGAATATTCCAATTACAACAAAATTAATTAATGTATAGAACACTGGGTGAAGAATTGAAATTATTGAATTGAATTTAACACTTAATTTGTATCATGTTTCATTAGAACCGGAGAATTGTTTACTTCTTTTATTTTCAAGATTGTATGTTTTTATAGTGCGAGATCCCTTAATGTTTTCATCGATATTTTTTGTGACATACTCTAGATTTTTTTGCGTTTTTTTAATTAGAGGACTAGTTATTTTACCTATTATTGTTATTAGAATAAGTAGACCAGGAATAACGGGTGTGATAACTAAAGCCATTGTTGTATTAACCATAAAGGCCATAATTATCCCGCCTACAATCATCATAAAACCACGAATCATCGTACTAAAACCAACAACTAAAAAGTCCCAAAAGACAGCAACATCATTTGAAATTTTCGTCATAATCGATTCTGGTTTTAAATCGGAAATGTTTTTTAAACTCAAACTATTAATCTTGTCATATAGTTTCATTCTATAAAAATATGAGCATTGTTCCGCAGCATATACAAATATAGCCGTAAACGCAAATGTTAATAGTGCAGTGATTGCGGTTTGAATCGCAATCATTATTATTAATCAATCTCTAACCTCATTTCGAGGTTTATCTTTAAACAAGGTAATTTTTCCACTCAATAATTCAATCGTTTGTAATTCTTTATCATCAAAAATTAATCTTATGAATTGAGATATAAAATTTGGTAAAAGCAAACTAACAATAACAGCAACAAAAGCTATTATTGCCCCTGAAATAAATGTGAATTTAATTTTTTTTGGTAGCATTTTTAACATTTTAATCATATAACCTCCTTTGTCTTATTACATTGTAATATGTGTTTATTCGGAAATTTTGAATATTTTTTTACCTAGTTTTATATATTCTTCAACTAATTCTTCAAAGTATTTGAAACCTATTTGATAAAACTCTTCACTTTTTAAATCTACACCAATGTTAGCTAATATATTTAATGGATAATCACTTCCACCTGCTGATAAAAAATTATTGATGTAAGATTGCAGGAATTTTTCACCATCATTTTTATATTTAGTATAGAAAAAGTTCGCTACCAATTGTCCGATTGCGTATTTATAAACATAAAAACCGTAGTAATAATGAGGAACTATAACAGAACCCATTTGATCCTTCTTGTCAAATTTATGTTTTTTTGTTGAATATCTCAATGAATTTTCATAATAAATTTTTGCTATTGATTCATAACTTGGACCAACTTCACCTTTTTCAATTGCAGAATATAAATTATATTCGTAATTAGCCCACAGCGTTTGTCTGTGTACGGTTCCGACAAAACCATCAATCATACTTTGTATAATTTTGAACTTAAATAAATCGTTTTTAGAAGTTTTTAATAAGTGGTCATATAGCATCAATTCATTGAAAATTGAGGCTATTTCAGCTAAAAATATAGGGTAATCAGAATTGTTTATATCATTATTTTTGTCGCTGAAGTACGAATGCATTGAGTGACCCAATTCATGAGCTAATGTTTCTACAGAACCTAAATCTCCATCAAAATTCATCAATATATACTTTTTATCTAATCCATATGTGGAACCGATAGAATATGCTCCGGATACTTTGTTGTCTATAGTCATAAAATCGATTCAGTTTTCGTCGTATGCTTTTTGAATCATAGATGAATATTCTTTTCCAAAAGGCTTTAATGCCTCAAAAACAGTTTGTTTCATTTCTTCAACTGTGTAGTTGGACTTAACATTGACTAATTCCCTAAATGAGTCATATTTTGGGCGGAATTTTTCATTGAATTTAGCTGAATAAAACTTTTTGAATCATTTGTTCTTTTTAGAAATAACATTCTTTAGTCCGCTGACCCTTTTAAAAAGCGATTGTAATAATTCGTCGTCAACTTTATCTTCCTTTGTTAACATATAAACTGAATTTTTGTAACCTCTGATTTTAGCTTCTGTTGCAATTGTATTGAATTGTTGGAATAGAAGATTGGCTAATGAATCTTTATGTCTATATAAGGCGTTTTGTCAATTAATAGCAGTATTTTTTCTTAAAACCGAATCGTTTGATTTTAAATATTGTAGCCTCGCTGCAGGACTTAATTTGTGTTTTTTTCCTTTAGAATCAAGTGGGAATCCATAGTCCATTTCAGCATCAGTTATTAAGTCAAAAACTCCTTCAAAAGATGGTGAAGATTTTTCTTTTTTAATAATATATTCTTCAACTGAATCATCTAATTTATGTTCATATTCTTCAATTATTTCAACTAAAGACTTTTTGTGTGCTTTAAGTCTTTCGTCGTTGATTCAAAATTTTATTTTATCGATGTTTTTATAGAATCTCACAGTTTCTGAACCCATTTTTTGCGCAATTTCATGGTTAATCAAATCTCATTTGTTACTCAATTCAGTGAAATAACTATTAGTTAGCTCTCTATTTGAATTATTTGATATGTAATTGTGAATTTTGTTGGTTAATATTCCAACCTCCTCACGATTGTTCAAATTTTCAATAAAAGCTTCTATATTGTCGTATTTCGAATCCTTAGTTTCAATGAAATATTCCATTAATTCAGTATATTTTTCAAATAGTTGTTCAATAGTTTTTCCCTCTAGCAAACTATCAAGGTCAAAGCAATATTTTTTGTCTACTTCTTTTAAATTTTTGTATTGTTTCATAATTACCTCTAAATATTAATATGTTATTTATAATAATTCATTATATTACAATATTTAGGTAATGTATCTGGAATGTGTATTATAGTTCAGTGCATTAAAATGTTATTTTTATTAGCTACATTGAATAATCAGTGAAATAGTAAAAAAAGATTTAAAAATAATAACGAAATAAGATTTTATTTTTGATGGAATTAGCATAAAAAAAATAATATGTTTTTATTTATAAAAAAATTAAGTTATATATAATAAGCAATATTATGAAAGATTCAATTAAGACAGGTACTAAGTATATA
The DNA here is from genome assembly GCF_024742155.1 of Mycoplasma zalophidermidis. NCBI lineage: Bacteria > Bacillati > Mycoplasmatota > Mollicutes > Mycoplasmatales > Mycoplasmataceae > Mycoplasma > Mycoplasma zalophidermidis. The sequence goes on from NZ_JANSFS010000001.1 coordinate 215,242, forward strand.
TTACAGAATTTTTCAAGTGAGTTTTGCACCTCACTTAGTTTTTCGCATGCCGAGTATTTCGAAGACTTGTTTGATTTAGCTTCCAATAGTTACTAGTTGAGTTGCCTGGCTCACTAGTATTTACACATAACTATTTAGGAGGATTTATGAATAAAACACAAAACACTCGAAATGTTATTGAATTAAAAGAAGTTGTTAAAGAATTCGGTGACAAAGTAGTTTTAGAAAATATTAACTTAAAAATTAAAAAAGGTGAGTTTGTTACCTTGTTAGGACCATCAGGTTCAGGAAAAACAACGATTTTGAGACTTATTGCTGGTTTCGAAAGAGCGACTCGTGGTGAAATCAAATTTAATGATAGAGATATTAAAGATTTACCACCGCACAAAAGAGATTTATCAACCATTTTCCAAGATTACGCTCTTTTCCCGCATTTAAATGTTGAAGGTAACATTAAATATGGTTTGTCTCTAAAAAGAATTCCTAAAGATACCATTAACCCAAAACACGAAACTTTATTAGAACAAAAAATTAAAGTATGAGATAAAAAAGCTAAACAAGAAATGGCTAAACTAGATTCATTACAAAAGAAATATGAATCAGAAATGCAAAATTTGAAAACTAACTCTCTTCCTTATAAAAGAAGAAGAAAATGATTAGACCGTTCAGACTTCAACTATTCATATTGAGAAAATTATGTTGATATGAAAAAAGAAAACTTCGAAAAAGTATACTTAACAAGAAAAATTTCAAAAGAAGAAATGAATGCAGAAGTTGCTAAAATTGTTGAACTAGTTGGACTAAAAGGTTCAGAGACTAAAGCAATTAATGAACTATCTGGTGGTATGAAACAACGTGTTGCTCTTGCTAGATCATTAGTTATTGAACCAACTATTTTGCTTTTAGATGAACCGCTAAGTGCACTAGACGCTAAAATTAGAGAAAAAATGCAAAAACTTTTAAGAAGTCTACAACAAAGCTTAGGAATTACATTTATTTTTGTAACTCACGACCAAGATGAAGCATTAGAACTATCAGACCGTATAGCAATCATGAGAGATGGTGTTATTGAACAATATGACACTCCAAAGCAAATTTATGACTATCCAGTTAATAAATGAGTTGCAAACTTTGTTGGTGATTCAAATATTTATAGTGCAAAATTCAACAAAGATGCTACAGTAACATTCATGGATAAAACATTTAAAACTGTTCATGATGAAGATGAATTTGAACCAAATTCACAAGTAGATGTTTTAATTAGACCAGAAGACGTTGACATTATGTACGCTGACGAAACAAGGAAAAAAACGGGTATTATTGGCAAAATCGAAGAAATGTCGTATCGTGGCAGTTATTACTATTTAAAAGTAGTTTTCAAAAACGGTTACCATATTTTTGTAGAAACTGCAAAGAAATTTGAACAAGGAGCAAAAGTTTCAATTAGTTGAACAATTGACTCAATTCATATCATGGCAAAAGATCCTAAGTGAGATTACTCAAAAGATGAATTCTAAATTAGGTACAAAATTAGCTTTAAATAAGCGCTTATTGATGCTTTTGCCTTATATAGCAATTGCAATATTTTTGATAATTTTGCCAGTTATTTTAATCATTGTCCAAGCTTTTACTCCTAGAGAAAATTTTGACAATGCGCAGTTAGTTAAAGAATTTAATACTTGAAAAATTATTGGGCGTAGTTTAAAAATTGGTGTTATATCAGCAATTCTTTGCCTACTAATTGGTTTTCCTTATGCGTATTTTACTGCTACATCAAGAAGCAAAATATTGCCAATATACGCAATGAGTTTAATTCTTTCACCAATGATTATTTTTACAATTGCAAAAATTTATGCAATTAGAGGATTTTTCTTAAGCATGTTTGATGAAGATGTTTTAAACGCTGAATGATTTATGATTTTAGCTTTAACTTATTTAAACTTACCTTACATGATAATGCCTCTTTATTCAGTTTTTCGAGATATGCCTAAAAATATTATAGAAGCGAGCGGAGATTTAGGTTATAACAAAATAAAAACACTATTTAAGGTTGTTATTCCTTATAGTTTTAAAGCAATATTAAGTGGTCTAAGCTTAATTTTCCTAGCTTCTGCAACAACATTTGTTATTAGCGATAAATTATTATCTAACCCAGCTCAATTACAAACGGTAGGATCCTTAATTAATCAATATTCAGATGCATCAAACGCATTTGAATTATCTGCAGGTTCAGTACTAGTATTAGTTGTAAGTGCAATTTTTATTGGTTGCTATGGAATAATTAATTTCTTACCACGGGCAATTATTAAATTAGCGAAAAGAGGTAAACATGTCTAAATTTACTGAATTTCTAAAGAAAAGTTATATTTATATAATTTTGGCATTAACATATATCCCGTTATGTTTTGCAGCAATTTTTAGTTTTAACAAACCTAGTGATAAAGGTTATTTATCATCAAAATGAAATACATTTAGCGCCGAGTCGTGAACAACATTTTTTGATGGTGGTCGAGATGTTGCGTTAATTAACTCGGTAATTATTGCAATTTTTACAGCAGTTTTGGTTATTTCGATTTCGTTAGTTACTGTTTTTGCATTATGAAGACAAAAGAATAAAAACTACGAAAGAGTAATTAAATCAGTTAACAACATACCTTTGATTAACCCTGATAACATCACAGCAATTGGTTTGGTACTTGTATTCTCGTTCTTTTTTGGAACACTATCTGTAGCTAAAGAAGGTTTATTAAGAGGGATTGTTGGTCATACAGTTATGGCGTTGCCATACGGCATTAGTTTAATGTATCCAAGAAGTGAAAAATTTGAACGTTCTCTTTTTGAAGCGAGTCAGGATTTAGGTTATTCTAAATTTAAAGCTTGATTTAAAACGTATTTTATTTACATGATTCCATCAATAATTTTTGTTGGATTGGTGGCCGCCTTTCTTTCATTTGATGATTTTATAATTTTAAAAACAACTACCAACACTTCAACGTTAGGTACAAAACTTTATGAAGGTAACTTCAGAGGTTGGGGTCTTGTTGTTGGAGCGTCCGTTCTTACTTTAACATTAATTGGAAATGCTATTTATATTGCACATAAAGTTCGCAAAAATAAACTTAAAAAAATAGCACCGAAAGGCAACAATGAAAACTAAGACAATATCATTAATTAAAAAAATAAGTTTGGGTGTAGCAGCATCGGCGGTAGGCGCGGTTATGATTGCTGGTGTAACATATAAATTTAAAAAACCATTTAAACCTACATTTTACAACTATAAATCGTACATGTCAGATGATGCGGTTGCGATTATTAGCGAAAAATATGATTTTAAAGAATTTGAAACACTAAATGAATTCACGAAAGCAATTTTAACAAAAAAAGCCTTAGGTGGGATCGGTTCGGATGCACAAGCCGTTCAGTTAATCAGACGTAATAAATTAAAAGAAATTGATTATTTAAAACTATTTGCTGATCAAACTCCTACGTGAGCTTTAAATAAAAGTTTTGACCAATATAAATTAAGTAATGAGTATCGCGAATTCCAAAAAAGTTTATATACTGACCAAGTTTGGCAACATTTGACATCATATGATAAAACATTGGAAACTGATTTTAACGGTAAGGATTGAAAAGATGGAGTAAAACGTCATTTGTACGATTATTTTATTCCTTATTTCAGTCAGGACATGGTTGTTGCTTATAATCCAACAAAAGTTAATAATAATTTAAGGAATTTCGACCTATCAACATCCGAAGGTCGTAAAAAACTTTATGAAACAGACCAAAAAATTCTTAATTCATTATACAGCTCCGGATTTAATAAAGATAAGAGTAATGATAAAAAAGAAACGAGATTTATTGATGTTTTAAAAGCTTTAAAAGCTAATGGTTACAATCGTTGAGAAATTACTGATGCTGTTAGAGATAATATGATTTATGGCTCTGCCTACGAATATGATAATGAAAAAGAATACTTTGACAGTAATATTTCAGGTAATGCAAGCACAGTTGATGCTCCTGATTTATATAAAAATTTAATTGATAATTTTTCAAAATTAATTCAAGATGGTACTGGATATTCTTTAACGGATTCTAACGTTCAGTTGTTAGGTGATGGCCAGTTGCTTTTAACAAATTTAATTAACGACCAGTCTAATATTCAAGCTGGAATTATCTATAACGGTGATGCAACAGATGCTTATTTTTCAACCGATAATATTGAAACAGTTGCCGATGGAACAATTAGATTTATTAGACCAAAATCAAACTTATTACTAGTTGATGGTTTAGTGATAGCACAAAGTGATTTGGTAGACGAAAAAACCTACGACCAGCTTCTTGACACGGCGAAGAAATCTTTTTTAGGTGGTTTAAATCAGCTTGATTGATCAACACTACCAACTGAAACAGTTGAAAAATTTAGTGCTTGAACAAACTTTGACTATGTTTCTTATACCCCTGCATTTAAAGCGCAATATAATTACGCACTGGAAAATAAGTTTTCAGACCTAGATGAATATGAACAATTTTATGCTAAACAATTGTATGAAATTAAGGATAATTACGATATTAAAGATCCAGTAACAAATAAAGTATTATATTCATACAATGTTGTACATAAAGCTATTGTTCCAACGGACCAAAAAACACAAACTAATCTGACAACTTACTGAAACCAAAAAACTAAGAAGTAATCAAAAACAAACACATTGAGTGTTTGTTTTTTTCTTAAAGTGCACAATTTTCCGTGCACATGTAAAATATATTCTATTTTTGTTTGTTTGTTACTGTTGAATCATTTTTAATTTTAGTTGTTGATGTTTGTTTTTCTTTCTTGTCAGAAAGAATTTTTTTAGGAACGTATATTTTGTATTCTTCTGCCCTAGCATCTTTATCATTTAGTAAATCAATTTTACTTTTAACAGATTCAAGTATCTTAATGTCTTCTGCTCTAGGGCTTTCTACTGTAATTTTGTTCAATTCATCAATAATTTCTTGTCTTGGCTTTGGCAATGTGCTTTCTTCAGCCTTGAATCCAGGTAATTTTATAAATTCTATTTTGATTGTAATATTTTTATCAGATGTAATAGCTATACCAATATTTTTGTAATTACCTTTCTTTTCAGAATTGCTAGCATATCCTGATACTTGCGGGTTTAAATAAAAATCAACGTTGTAATTTTTTGGAATTTCTCCATCAGTAAGTTTTATAACTATTTGTTTTTTATAAGTCTCAAAATTAGGTTTAAAATCCTTCAATGATATTTGGTCTACACCTGTCATTTCTAAAGAAACAGTATTTCGATTATACTTTTTTTCTAGATTTTGTTTTTCAATTTCTTCAGCTTCTTTAATGGGATCAATTTTTGAATTATCTTCAGTTTTATCTTGATTGTTACTATTGCATGCCGCTGCACAAAATGGTAAAGCAGTTAAACCAATAATAGGAATTCCTAGTTTAATAATTTTTTTCATATATCCTCCAATTTATTTACCTGTAAATTTTATTATTTTTCATGTGTTTAAAGAAAAATCAGTGGTAATTACCATACCAATAAGCTAATCTAACTTATATTTCCGGAATTTTGACTTATTTTGATATAAAAAACCAAAACACATTAATTTCAAGTGTTTTGGTAAATTGATAATTATTGATGTTTTAATTCTTTTGCTTTTTCTGCGTTAAACGTTTTAACAAACTCAGTGGCTAAATCAATTGCTGCCTGAATGTCAACTAATGAACACACACCGATTGGAGAGTGTAAATAACGTTGTGGTAATGAAAATGTAATAGCTGGAACCCCACCTTTACCATATTGAAGTGATGTAGCGTCATTACCGCCCCCTTCAGATATGTATTTATAAGCTGGAATATTATGTTTACGGGCTAACGACATTAGCATTTCTGTTAATTTAGGATTTGTTAGTAAACCGCCATCTTTAACAAGTAAAGCAACACCGTCACCTAATTTAGTTCCACCTTTGATGCAACCTGTTGTATCATGGCTTGCACATGTATCGATTGCAATCGCAACATCAGCGTCAATAATTGAGGTTGCAGTTTTAGCACCTCTTAAACCTACTTCTTCTTGAACTGTGCCTACAATGTAGGTTTTATTAGGTAGTTTTAAGTCTTTAATGTTATTTGCTAAAAAGTCAATAACTGTAACACCGGCTCTATTGTCCATTGCTTTACCGGCAATTAAATTATTAGGCATATCTATAGCTTCGCCTGACATGTAAACTCTATCACCTGCTTCAATTCCAAAATCTAACGCTTCTTGTTTTGAATTAAAACCACAGTCGATATAAAGTTCTTTGTTAGTTGGAACCTTTGAAATTTTTTCACTTTCCAAAATGTGAATTGAAGTATGTCCGAAAACTCCATAAATTATTTTGTTATCTTTGTTTGTAACTAATTTACATTTTGTTCCTATTACAGTAGCGGGTCAAATTCCACCAACTGGTGAAACTAACATATTACCGTTTTCTTCTATACTTCTAACAAAGTATCCAACTTCATCCATGTGAGCAGCAATCATAATTACTGGTGCATTTGGATCTGTTTGTTTATTAGAAATAATCAAAGAACCAAAACCATCTCTTGTGTATTCAAGATTGTTAGATTGCGTGTTATTTTTTAAAGCTTGTGCAACAGGTTCTTCATATCTACTCATGGCTTCTATTTCCATGTATTCTTTAAGACGAGTCGCTAATTTGGTATATTTACTCATATTTATTTCCCCTTTTGAATATTTATTATTTATAATGATAATTCTTTTTTGTTTAAACATAATATAAAACACAAATAATAATATAAAATTAAATTATTAGCCAAGGAGGTGTTTATGGCCAAGAAAACGAAGAAACCAGTACTTAATGTACAAGAAATCAAATTACGAATGCAAAATGCCGCTACCTCCAGTACTAGTGCTTTATACAAAGAATTTAATTCTTCGCCAAAAGGTTTGAAAGATGATAAAGCAATTGAAGTAAATCTTGAGAAATTTGGTTCAAATAAATTGGATAAAAAATCTTCGAATACGTTATGACACAAAATTGTGCAATCGTTTTTAAACCCATTTTCAATAATTTTAATTGTATTAGCCTTAATATCAATGGTAACTGATATTATAATTCCACTCCATCAAGGAGATTCAGCTGAACCGGCCACTATGGTTATTATTCTTTCAATGGTAATTTTAAGTGGAATTTTACACTTAGTTGAGGAAGTAAGATCTAGCGCATCATCTGAAAAACTGGTTAAGATGATTTCAACTACAGCAAGAGTTGAAAGAAATGGAGTTTTTTACGAGATTCCTTTAGAAGAAATTGTTGCGGGAGATATAGTTATTTTAGCAGCTGGTGACATTATTCCGGCGGACGTTAGAATATTGTCGGCAAAAGACTTGTTCGTTTCTCAATCATCGCTTACTGGAGAGTCGCATTCCATTGAAAAACTAGCTAATTTGGTAGAAGGATATGATTATGAAAATCTAGTTGATTATCATAATTTAGCTTTTATGGGTTCTAATGTCATATCTGGTTCTGCCCGTGCGATAGTTGTTGCGACCGGTAACCAAACATATATTGGTCAAGTTGTTCAAAAAATTAACGAAAAACCAGTTAAAACTGATTTTGAAAAAGGTATTAAATCTATTTCGTGATTATTAATTAAAATAATGCTAATTGTTGTACCAGTTGTTTTTCTTATTATTGGCGTCAAAGGACAGATTAAAGGCGATAGCAGTAAGTGACTTGATGCACTATTATTCGCTATTTCAGTTGTTGTTGGTTTAACTCCCGAGATGTTGCCAATGATAGTTACTTCGACATTGGCAAAGGGTGCTGTCACAATGTCGAAAAAGAAAACAATTATAAAAAGTTTAAATTCAATTCAAAACTTTGGAGCAATGGATGTGTTTTGTACAGATAAGACTGGTACTTTAACGCTAGACCAGATTGTTCTTGAACGTCATCTTGATGTTTTAGGGAAGGATAATAATCGTGTATTACGTTATGGCTTCTTAAACTCATATTATCAAACTGGTTTAAAAAACCTACTTGACTTGTCAATTATAGGTAAGACTGATGAACTTAGTGCGATAGATGAACAATTACGTTCATTGGAAAGTGAATACACAAAAATAGACGAAATACCATTTGACTTCGAAAGAAAAAGAATGTCAGTAATCGTCAAGGATAGCAATCAAAAGGCGCAAGTTATCACAAAAGGCGCTGTTGAAGAAATGCTTTCGATTTGTTCTCATATTGAAATAAAGGGCAAAATCGAGGTTCTTAACGACCGGATTATTAAAAAAGTATTATCCAATGTTGATGATTTAAACGATAAAGGTATGAGGGTTATTGCTGTAGCTCGCAAAGATGTTGATATTAGTTCTGTGGGAAGTTTTGCCGTAAAAGATGAAGCAGAAATGATTCTAATTGGTTACTTAGCATTTTTAGATCCGCCAAAAGAGTCGACAGCAAGTGCTGTCAAAAACCTACACGATCATGGTGTTGAAGTTAAAATCTTAACAGGTGATAATGCTCGTGTAACTAGAGCAATATGTCAGCAAGTTGGTATTCCGAGTGAAAAAGTTATACTTGGTAAAGATATTGAAGGACTTACTAATGATGAACTTAAAGATATCGTTGAACATTATAATATTTTCGCTAAACTTTCGCCCGATCAAAAAGCTTTAATAATTACAGCCTTAAGAGATAAAGGACATGTTGTGGGTTATATGGGAGATGGTATTAATGATGCCCCAGCAATGAAAAAAGCAGATGTTTCAATCTCCGTAGATACTGCAGTTGATATTGCCAAAGAAAGTGCTAATATTATCTTGCTTGAAAAAGATTTAAATGTTTTAGCAACTGGAATTATAGAAGGTCGTAAAACATACGCAAACATGAACAAATACATTAAAATGACTGTTGCAAGTAATTTTGGAAACATAATAAGTATTTTATTTGCTGCTTTAGTGTTGCCTTTCGTTCCTATGATGGCTGTACAAATTCTATTTTTAAACTTAGTATATGACATCTCATGCGGAGCTATTCCTTGAGATAACGTTGATAAAGATTTATTGAGAAAACCAAGAAAATGAAACCCAAAATCTATTGCTCGATTTATGCTTTGATTTGGTCCTGTTTCATCTATGGTTGATATTTTGGCATTCGTATTATTAAGATTTGTTTTTATACCTTATTTATATCCTTCATTAAGCGTGGATGACGAACAGTTTATGATGTTATTCCAAACAGGCTGATTCATAATTTCAATGTGAACCCAATCATTGGTAATACATTTTATAAGAACTGAAAAAGTTGCGTTTATTCAATCTCGTCCAGCCCTGCCTTTATTGTGTTTTTCAATAATTGGTTCAATACTAATCACTGTTTGTCCTTATATCCCATGATTAAATACGGCACTTAAAGTACAAGCGTTAAACCCTTGATTCTATGCATTACTAGTAGGTTCAATATTATTGTATGTATTATTGACTTTAATTGTAAAACGTATTTACATTAAAAAATATAAAGAATTATTATAAAAATAGGATACTTGGTTATCCTATTTTTATAATATGGGCGTTTTTCATGCGTTGCGTAAAATTAATTTAGTTTCACTAAATCTACTTTAACAGAAGTATATTCTTTCAATTTTTTATCATAATTAATTGAATTAGTATCAAGTTTATACATAGCATTTCTGAATTCTCGGTCATGATTTTTATGAAAATGATGTGTAAGTTCATGTACCACAACTGCGTTAATAAAATCTATTCCCAGTCCAATCAAAGTTAAATTGTATTTAATTTCTGCAGGTTCGCGTAAGGATTTTTTATATCGTCCTCAAATACTTGTAAGAGGTTGAATTTTAAAAGGTATATGATCAATAGCTAAAAGTTTTTCATATGAAGTTTGTATTTTTGTAATTATTAATCTTAAATTTGCACTTAGTATTGCAATCATTTTTTTGTATCTAATCTCTCTATTTACTCGAGCATTATTTTTTAGTCAAAAATGTGCAATATTTTTGGATTTATCAAGAAATAGTTGCTCAGTAATTGAATTATTGAAGTGAAATAAAACATTATATTCATTACCAAAAATATAAATTGAATTATTGTTTAGATCAGCACTGATTATGTTGCATTTTTGTTTAATAAGTTGTGCCTTGGAAAGTATTTTATCAATCAATGTACCATCAAGAATGGCTTGGCCCTCAGTTAGTTTTTTTGTATCATTGCTAAATTTGCTTAATATTTTCGGTTTAACCAAGATAATGTTATTTGCGTAAATATAAGATGTCGTAACATAATTAGTCATATTTCGTGAATCTAAGCTATAAGTAGAAAAAAACTTATATTTTTCAGGGTGTAATTTGATATCAATCAATTTATTTTCAAGCACTATTTTTTCCTTTATTTCATTTTTTAATATCTTTAAGTGAAACAACTTTATGTTCTTTAATCGCTGTAAATATGTCGTCAACTTTATTTTTTGAAATATTAGGCATTTCTTTCAATTCTTCATCTAATTCATGTAAAACATTCTCGAAATTATCTTCATTAGCTACAACCGATCACGCACCTTGATGAGTAATGTTGCATTCAGAACCGTTTGGTAAAATTAGCAGTGAAAGAACAGGAAATTTAAAACCGCACATTTTATAAAAATGTTCAATATGTTTGAAATTTTGAATTAATGGATTGGTAAATCGAGTAGTATTACCGTTATTTATAACACTTATTAATTTATCGCTGGCTTGGCCTGTAAGTTCACCGATGATGTATTTTATTTCGACAATAATTAAAAACTTATTTGTCATTAAAAATCCATCAATTTCAAAGAAATTTTCACCAGCGTATTTAAATTTTTCGCCTTTAATGAATTTATAATTTGAATTTTTACAATAAGAAGCTAAACGTCGTGTAATTTGGTCTTCAAAAGCAAAACCGGCTGTATCTTTTCTACTTGTTTTTATAACATTTCTAATGTAGAGTGCTAAAATTAAAATAATTAAAAATGACATACTAATTATTCCGCTAATTATTCCGATTTTCATTTCACTTGAAATTTTACTTATATTTGTATTTGTTTGCATATAATTATTATATTTAATTTGAATTTTATCTTCAATATATTATGAAAAAGATTAATTTTAATAATTTATCATTTAGTAATTTTCCTTTACTGATAATACTCAAATATATATTTGTTAATGAGTTAATATAGTGGTATTATTGGTGTTATAATTTAATAAAGTTTAGGGGGAAATATTATGAAATCATTAAAAATTTTATCAGTGACCGGAACCGTGAATAAAGATTCGTTATCACAAAAAATCAATAATGAAATGATTAAAAAGTTAATGGAAAAGCATCAAAATTCATTTTTGACAAGACTCGATACTACTAATTCTGAATTTGTTAGATTTGTTTTAAACGCAGAAGAATTTAATGATTTTTTTAAAAATGTTGATTCAGATCAATGAATTAACATTTTGCACGATACAGACGTTTTGGTTCTATCAACACCAATGGTGAATTTTTCATATTCGGCAGGAATTAAGAATTTTATAGACGCTATAGCCGTAGCGAACAAAACATTTTCTTACAAATATAGCAAAAAAGGTGGATCGGTTGGTTTATTAGACAAATTAAAAGTTATTTTAATTGGAACCCAAGGTGCTCCAGTTGGCTGATATCCTTTTGCTGCTTTCTTAGATAACTTAAAAGGTATTTTTGAATTCTTAGGAGCTAAATCTGTTGACACATTATTAGTCGATGGAAACAAAGTTGCACCAAGAAGTGAAATGACTCATGAAGAAATCATAGAAGAAATAAATCCTAAATTACTATCTATAATTGATAAATTTTAATGTCAATAATTTGACTAAAACGAGTTAAATTGAATTCATTACGCTTTTTTTAAAAAAACAATTGTTGCTATTAAAAGATGAAAATACCAATTGGTGTTTTTTCTTATTTTAAGTATTTTCTCATTAATGCTTCGTTAACAACGAAAAATTTATAAATGCTGTCTAAGACTTTGTTAACATGTTTGTATAATTCTAACTCTTCACCAAAAAAGTCTTTTGTGATTTCTACGGCTTCATTAATCACGATTTTTGCACCCAAAATAAAGAACTCATAAGCCGCATTCAATAATATAGCTCTAATTAGTGGGCTTTCTTCATCTCATGATTTTTCAATCAAAAACTTTTCGATGATTTTCTTTAAATATTCTCTATTTAGTGATATTTTTTCAACTTGTTTAAATTGCTCGGTGGTAAATTCATCATAGTGTTCAAAAACATTTTTTAGATCATAAACACCCAATAACTCGCATGAATATAATGCATTAATTATTTCTATTCTATTTATTCTTCGTGATTTCATGATTTTATTTTATACTAATTTAAAATTTAATATATAAAAATACTCAAATTGAGTATTAATAACGATTTTTCTTATAGTTAATTAGATATTTTTCTTTTAATATTGATGCTACTACAAAAATTGGGGTCAATACTGAGATATAAATTGGTATTACAAATAAATCTTTAATAACAATTTTGACAAACAAGATAATAAAGTCAGTTCCGTAATGTTTTAATTTAGAATTTTCGTTTGCGTGATGAATGTAATTAAATCATTCTATGTAAGACACGGGACCTAAAACCCATCTAAATATTACTGAAACAAATATTATTAATGAGGTTACCATCATGTAATAATTTCATTTATCGTTTTTTGTAACAAAATACAATGTTGTGAAAACTATCGAGATTAAGATAGAAGCAATACCGAGCACAATTATCATAATCATGATTAATGTTTTAGAAGCGGCGATTTTTTTAGTTAACGAAAAAGTACCATCTTCGTTGCAATGCGATAAATAAATATAAACAGTTAAAATGAATGCGGTAATAGTCAATGCAAACGACACTATAAAACGTGTGTATTTGGTTTTTTGGAACATTATTAAATATAATCAAGAAACAATTGAAATCAAAGGCGGAACAATTGCATAAAGTCAGAATCACGTACCAATACTGCCTGTAAGAAGCATTAATAAAGTATCGCCAATAATAGCTAGAACCCCACCTTTAAAAGGACCTAATAATAGGCCATAGAATATATATAAAATAAATTCAAGTTGAACTGGAATAACTCTTAAAATTGTGAATTTAGCAGTTAAAATCATTAAACAGTGAATGCTTAATAATATTGATGCAGTAACCAGCTCCATAATATTAACTTTAAAAATGTTTTTAATAAATTCTGAACTGGTATATATTTTTGATTTATTAGCAATAATATTATTTTCCATTTAGCCCCCCTCAAGATAGTATTATAACCACAAAACCAATTTAATGCTAATAATGAGTAAAATTTACTAATATTATTGATATTATATTGAATAAGGTAAAACTAATAATTAGAGAGATTCATGAAACAAAATAGATTATTATTTTATAATTAGTACATGAAAAATAAACAAAGTAATATTAAACCAATAGATTTTGGTACGGCTGGTATTAGAGGCAAGGTTGGTCATGGGATTGACCATCTAAGTCACGCCCATATTCAAAGAATTGCTCATGGTTTAGCAAAATATTTAATTGCTAAATATTCAAACAAAAAAGAAATACTAGTTGTTATCGGTCGAGATAATAGAAGATACTCTAATAAATATGCAAAGGTTATAGCAGAAATTTTAGATAGCTATGGCAAAATTAAAATTATTCTTTCAAGAAAAATAACTCCAACACCATTTGTTTCGTACTTGATAATTAGAAATAAGGCGGACGCTGGAGTTAATATTACAGCAAGCCACAATCCCAAGGAATATAATGGAGTAAAACTTTATAATAATTTTGGATCGCAATGTCTTCCTGAAGAAATAGCTGAAATTAAACAATACTTTCAACCGTTTTCATCTTATCCTGACGAATTTAGTTGTAAATATAACTGACCAACAAGCAAAAATATTAGAAATGTAAAAACCAGTGAATGAAATGAATATGTTGAAAAAGCATGTTCGGTTGGAGGCAATGTTAAATTTGATAAAAACAACTCTAATATTAAACTTGCATATTCTCCGCTTCACGGCACAGGTTCAGTAGTTGCGGAAAAAGTATTTAATAAATTAGGTTTAACTAAAGGAGTTGATGTATTCTTTGAACCTACCCAATTCAAACAGGATCGTAATTTTACTTCTTGTGAATATCCAAATCCAGAAAGAGATGATGTTTATAAGTTGGTCGAAAAACTAGGACAAAAACACAATTGTGATATTTTGGTGGTTACTGACCCTGATGCTGATAGAGTTGGTGTTAGGGTCTTACACAATGGTAATTATGTTCATTTAAACGGTAACGAGACTGCATCAATAACCATTCAATATTTATTAGAAAATTCAACAGATAGTCTAAAAAATAAATATTTAGTGTATTCGTATGTTTCATCCAATTTACCGGAACTAATTGCTAAAGAATTTGGTTTACAAACTTATGTTGTTCCAACTGGGTTTAAATGAATAGGCAAAATGATAGTCGAAAAAGATGAAGATATGTTTTATGGTTTTGAAGAAAGTTATGGTTCATTAATTAATCATGATATTGCCAGAGATAAGGATGCAATACAATCATTGGTTACTGTTGCTAAAATGGCACAATTTTATAAACAAAAAGGTCTAACCTTAATTGATGTATTAGATAAGATTCATTTAAAACATGGATTTGTCTCAAGTAAAACAATAGATATTGAAATTGGCAAAAATACTGATTTATCAGTACTACAAGACAAATTTAAAAACTTATTTTCAACCAACAAAAAAATTCATGATTATAATTTAGAGACTGATTTCATGAAGTCTAATATGATTAAGTTATTTTTCGATGACAAGCCAGATTGACTAGCAATGAGACCTTCAGGAACTGAGCCGAAAATAAAATTTTATGTTTTCGCCTATGGAAATGATGCAATTGATTCACAAAAAAAACTTGATTATTATATTAATTTAATTAAAAAGAATGTTTTATAAACAAATATTGATAATATTGCGTTTTACAAAAAATGCAATATTTTTTTAAAAGGTAAGAAAAAAATATATTGTATAATAACGACGTTATGTTAAATAAGTTATGTACTCGCATTTCAAATAAAATTCAAAACATCAAAAACAAAATGATGAATTTTTAATGCGCGACCACATAGTTAATTAATATTATGGTGGTTATCATAAACCTACCAACAAGAATAAAAATAATAAGAGTAGGTTTTCAATGAAAATCTACTTTTTATATACATAACAAATGGAGAAAATATGAAAAAAAGAAATCTGTTATTATCATTAACTGCATTAGCTACTGTGTCTAGTGCCTTTTTAGGCGCGGCATGTAACTCAAGTGGCGAAAATGTTAATGATGCAACTATTGTAATTAATTTAAAGAAGGAATTACAGAGCTTGCAGAATCAACAAAAAGATAGCAATCAACAAAAAGAAAAACTTGAATCGGAATTGGCTGATTTAAAACAAAAAATTGCACAACAATCTGTTGATGTTGAGCTTGCTCAAGAGGAAGTAAATAATAAAATAGAAGAAATTAATAATTTGCAAAAAGAAATTGATTTATTAAATGGTACTGAAATTGAAACTAATAATTTATCTGCTAAGGAGTTATTTAAATTAGTTGTCACCTTTCTTAAGGATGATTTCCCTAATGCAATGGCTGAACAAAGCCCAGATGCGTTTAAGGAAAATAAAGAACTATTTGATAAAATTTCTACACAAGTTACTGAAGAAATTTCTGATTTAGAAAATATAGAGGAAAATTCTAAAAATGTATGATTTTGACAAAATAAGATTTTATTTAATTTAAAAAGAGCTGAATTGGTTGCAAAATATGTTGATAATCCGCAAAATCCTGTGACTATTGCCAAACCTAAAAGCCCATTAATTGATGCTCTTTTTGATTGAAGAATAAATGATATTTCAAGAATTATTGAACAAGTTAGTTCAAAAGTCGATGACGCTTATAATACACAAGGTAACAATGGTGGTGAGATTAAAGCAAAATTAATTGAAAATTTAAACAATTACAAAAAACAATACGAAGATGCCAAAAAATCTGCACTATTGTCTCATCAAATTTCAAATTGATATAAATTAGAAAATGAAAAAGATGGCGTTATCGAAAAAATTATTAATGGTAATTCAACTCACCAAAGATCATTAATGCCACAGTACAAGTTATCAGATTTTAAAATGTCGTTATTCCCAGTTTATAAAAAAATTGTTGACAAAGACTTTATTGATAGTGCTAAAAAACAATTAACTGATTTGGTTGCTCAGTATAAGTCATTTCTAGTTAACAGAGGTATAGATTTTATTTATTCTGTACGTTATAAAAAGCTGTTTGACGAAATCAGAGATATCACAAACACATTAGTATCCGCAACGCAAGAAGGCAATCTAGAATACTTCACGGAATATTCTACTAAAGAAAAATTCCAAAAATTCATCGATTCTTCTAAAGAAACATTATTTAAAGGTTTATTGATAGATAATTCATCAGCAAAAAGAGAAATGAATGACAAAGTCGATAGCAATTTCAACTTAAATAACAATGCTTCTTTGGCTGCTAAATTCATTGGTGAATTGACCACTAAAAGCAATAAAGATTCAAATGCCAAAAAATTGCTTTTCAGTTCATTGATTAGAGAATTCCAAACAAAAATAAAAGCAATTTTCGATATGAATCACGAAACTTTTACTCAATCCTTTGCTAGATATCAAGAATATTTAGTGCTTGTAAAAGAATTTACAATTGTTAAAAATTTAGTTAATTTACATACAGATTTGGAAGAAAACATAGAAACTGACAACCTTAAAAATCTATTAAAATGGGATAACTCCTCAAAATATCAAGCTCTAATTGAATCAGCGAAAAAAAATAAAGAACGTGATAATAGCAATTTACAAGAACAAAAAACTCTTATTGAAACACTTAAACTTCAACATCAATTTACAAATAAAAATTCTGCAATTCAATTCATTCAAGAATTATCATCTGCAAGTAAAAATGTTTCTGACACATTTACAAAGAATTTTGATTTAACTGTAAATCAGAATACTAACTCTCCTGTTGGAGTATGAGCTCACATGTATGGAGATGATGGTGCTAAAAAAATTGTTAAATTGATTACAGATTTTAATAAGGAAGTTCAAAAATTACATTCATTGTCATCTACATTAGATGAACAAAATTTAAAAAATGAAATTGAAGTCATTATTAATCATGGAAAATTAGTGATTGCAAATATTTATGGTGGTAAAGAAGGCACAACCATTGATTCTTTCTATGGAAAATTCAATATTTTGGCTAAGAATTCTTATTTAACGCCTAGTGATGAATATTACGAACCAGCAATCAAAATACTAAATCAAATTGTTGGAATTTACGACCAATTTATTTCTAATGAATTTGCATCTAAAGATAATGCTATAAAATTCGTAAATGACAAGTTAGTTCAAATTGGTGCTATTATTGAAACATTTAAAACCATTACTGAATATGGAAGAGATTGAGAATATTTAGAAAATTCATCAGAATTAAAACAGTTATTAAATGAGCAAATTAGTAGTTTTAAAACAAAAGTGGAAGAATTTAAAACTAAGGCAGCAACTATAAATGACGAAAGTTGAAAAGCCATTATTGATTCAATTGTCAAATTAAGTAAAGAAAATAAACAAAAATTTGGATCTGTATCAGACAATAATCCGCCAATTGTAGATGTGTTGAAAGAAACTTTAGATTCTTACGATAATGAAATAAGAAGAGCTAAAAAGAAGATGGAAAATATTCCAACATATGGCAAGGTATTTTCGGGACATGAGGTTTATATTCTATTGCGTTATTGATCTAAAACTATGAGATCAGATTTTGAAAAAAATAAATTACAAAAAGAACAATTTAAAAATGACCCTTTCGCTCTTTGACTGGAAAATGAATTAAAATCAATTACAAAATACTCAGAATACAAACAAATTATGAAGGTGGAAAGCAATGACGAGACTTGAGATGTTGCTGATCCGAAACTTATTCCAGAAATTCATGCTAAGTTCACTGAGTTAGAAACAAACTATGCTAAAGCATTAATAGATTGATTTAATGGTAAAAATTCAGATAAAAAAGATGAGCTAAAATCAGATTTATTGCAAAAAAGAGAAGCATACTATACATGGTTAAATGAACTAAAATCAAGAGACATTCATTTTGGAAACAAGTTCATTAGATTTGGTGCAGACCAATATTGAGGGTTGGATGATAACTACGATCGTTTTGATGCTGCTTCTCTATTATTACTATATGCTAAATCATTTGCGTTAAGTTCGGTTATGAATGATCTATACGAAGAGTATCTAAAATAAACAAAAAAATAATATTAATTCGCTCTATAACAGTGCGAATTATTTTTTGCTTAAAATTTACGAATATACACGTTTTTCAGTGTAATTAGTAAAAAATAAATAATTATCTATTTTTATACGCTAATTAAATATTAATATATAATTTTATTTATATATATAAATTAATATGAATATTAATTGCGAGGGAATATGAAGGAAAAGAAAAATAAAAGTAAAAAACCTTTTAATTGAAGAACGTTAGTGTGACCTAAATATGCTATTTCACTTGGAATTATTGTGCTTGCTTCAGCAGCAACAATTGGGATTATGAAATACAATTCAACTAAACCGGTTTTAGAAAAAGGGACAGAAGCTAAAGAACTTAAGAACGAATTTGTCGACCCTAGCGTTGGCGCCGTTTTATCTTTTGTCAATACAGATAAAGATAAAACAATCGGAGAATTTGACCCGAACAAAGGCCCTGATGGTTCAGTTAAATACAAAGATAAATGAGTGGACTATAATGAATTCTTAAAAATTTATTACAATGAAAATCATGCAATGCCATTCTTGAATATCAGATACGGTATGTTTGATTTTTACAATGAATATATTGAAGCTGTAAGCGCTAAAGATTTTTACGAATTCACTCAATGATTTATGAAGAATGTTTCGTGAGGTCCAGAAATTATCACCCTTAAGGAATTTTCAATTGTCAAAGGTGTTGAATTAAACGGTAACAATATAACACTAGGT
Organism: Mycoplasma zalophidermidis; assembly: GCF_024742155.1. Taxonomy (NCBI): domain Bacteria; kingdom Bacillati; phylum Mycoplasmatota; class Mollicutes; order Mycoplasmatales; family Mycoplasmataceae; genus Mycoplasma; species Mycoplasma zalophidermidis. Next base: position 234,433 of record NZ_JANSFS010000001.1, read on the forward strand.
TCTCACTCAAATAAGGATAAAGAATATACTACCATCAAGTTTTTCCCTGATGCGTTTTTTGGTTCTATTCCATTGCACAGTGAATTGGGAGGATCTGGAAACGCGACTGACTCATTGCTTTATAAAATTAATAAAAAATTACTTTCAGGTTCTGAATTAACAAAATTTTTAGAAAGTATTGCTCAATATAATTCTTTAACTAATATTTCAGACGAAACCTTAAAAACACAATCTTTTAGAACAATTAATGATAAACGTGGTTTATTAAATAAATCTGTATTTGCAATTTCCGGTGATTTACCATCAATTATTAAAGATAATTCGTTTAGCGATATCGAAAAATCTAGACTAAATATCCAAAGTAATTACATCTCAGTTGTATTTGCTGATAATGAAAAAGAAGCGCAAGAAAAATTTGCTAAATTAGCTCAAAAATACCAAAACAATGATAAGAATGGAGTTTTGAAAAATATAAACAACTTTAAATTTGTTAAGAAAACAATTGTGGAGACAGTTTATACCTCGAATATTGATGCGAAAGAATTCGGTGCTGAAGATGAGTATCTAAAAATAATTTTTAATGATGGGACATCATTTGCACTTTTCGATTCAATTGAAAATGTTCAATATCAACAAGGTGATCATTTTGCTAGTGCTGAAAATGTTGAAAGCATTACACACGGGTTAGAAAGAGGCCAAAGAGAATATAGCAATTTAGAAAGTGATATCCAGACTCTTTTTTCAAATAAATTCGCTAATAACATTTATTTTAATATTTTAAATAAAGATAGATTTGTGCAATTAGTGGAAGATCTTGACTCAATCAAAGATCTAAGAAAGCAAATTACAATCGCAAATAAAGTCATTATTGAAAAAAATAAAGATTATGATGAAATTATCAATAAATTTAATGAGCATAAAGTAAACTCACAAAAACAATTAGAAGATTTAAACAATAAAATAGCATCTAATAAAGATAAAATTACAAAATTGAGTGCAGAGATTAATTCATCAACTGACGAAGTAATTAAAAAGCAAAAAAACTTTGAAATATTCAAAATCGAAAAAGAAAATAAATCATTGGAATTAAATAAATATGAGCTAGAACAACTTGTAAATTTTGCTGTTGAAAAAATCTTAGAATACAAAAAAATGATTCCTAGCGACCAAGAATTAGAAAATGCAAATAAGAAAATTAAAGACTTAACTGAGAAAATTACAAAATTGGACGAACCAAAGATTAATCAAGAATTAATCAAAATACTTAGAAGAGCAAAAATTGCTCCTGAACATCTTGAATCACTAATTGGTTTATACAAGTTAGCTAACGTTGTAAAAACTTCAAAATTCAATACACCTGTTACCGAATTTTCTAATATTAAACAAAAAGCAGATTATGTTAAAGAATTACGTGATTTTATTTCTCAAAATAGACCTTTATTCAAATTTTATAATGAAATATTAGGCGGCAATAACTTTGTCAAATTAGAGCCAGAATCCAATGATTATGTTTACTACTCAAACGACTTAGGATTTTTACCAACGCAATTAATTGCTCTTGATGAACTATCACAGATATCTAATTTAAATCAAATAAATTGACGTGAATATGTAAATATTGATGGTTTTTTACGTTCGCAAAGTGATACTCAAACTAAACAGTTTTATGTTTATGCTCCCGAGCTTAAAACAGTTAAAAACGACTATAATGAACCTAAAGAGACACTTGAATCATCTTTGGCAAAAGATAATCAAGAATTTAATACAATCAAAGATTCCTTCATTAAAAACAAGGAGCTAGTCAAAAAATCAGATTCAATTAATAATAAAGTTAACGCAAAAGGTTTTGATAAATTTGTTGCTGAATTTAAAAAGGCAATTCAAGAACTGACTGATTTAGGAAACAATTATAAGCTAGATGTCGATCAGTATGTTAAAGTGATGACTTTGAAATCTTTAGTCGAATACGAAGACGAAAAAACAAAAGAAAAGATTTTGTATAACGAAATTGTTAAGTTAATTACAGAAGATAACGATTTAGTTGGTTCATTAGAATCATTTAAATCAGTTATGGCTGATATTGATGTTACAAGAAAACAAATTCAAACAAACATTGAAACTTATAAAATAAAAGTTGCAAAAATTTTATCTAATATTATTTCTTCATATTCTCAAATGGTTAAAATCTCTAAAGAATATAAATCAGATTTTGATAGTTACACCAAATCTCAATTGCAGCTATATGACAAGCAATTATCAGTCTTATTATCAAAATTATCTTCAGTTGACTTAAGTAATTCTGAAATATCAAAATTAATGAATGAGCTAGTTGCTACAGCATTTGAAAGCATTGATATTTTCAATAAGAATCTTGCCAACAATGAATCAACTACATCTAAAATTTTAGTGGAAGCAAAGAACGCTTTAGATTATGTTAAATCATATGAAAGTAAAATTTATAGCACAACTGCGGATCGTGGAATTTTTGATGAGATGATTACTGATTACTTCTCATTAGTTTCTAGTCCAATTTTTAGAAAATATAATTTAGATGGTACGACAAATAATAGCCATAGAAAATATATCGCTGTTTTATTCAACCCGCTTATTGCATACCAAAAATCTAATTTTGAATTGAATTATGCTAAAGCTCAAGACTATAAAACTAAAGTAACTAAATTGCAATCAGAAATTAATAATTTACCAACACAAGATGAAAAAAATAAAAAACAAAAGGAATTGGTTTTGTTGCAAAACAACCAACTTTACTATGAATATTTAGCGGAAAATAATAAGTTCGAAGATGGACAAGTTTATAACACTTTGAATAAAATTTCAGTTTTAAAACAAGCTTGAACATTTACTGATTTCGAAAATAATGATAATTTTATTTTTTCATTTAGCAAAGATTCGTCGCCTTTAAAAGATGTATACACTAAAGCTCAAGTTGATCGCTTCAATAAGAGTCTACAAATTTATACCGAAACTAAAACAAAATTATTTGCTAATAATGATGAATTTATTCAAAAACCAATTGAATTCTTACAAAAACTTTTAACTAATGCTAATAGTTTTAATATTGCTGACGAAAAATACGAAACCACATTTGAAAAAGCAGTTTCTGTAGCAAAACAAATTTGAGAACTTGACCAAAAAAATAAAAAATGACATGAACCACTATTGACTGGTGAAGGTAATGAGATAAACAGCACAAATCCGCTGATTGTTGCTTCCACAAAAATTGAATTAATTGATAAATTAACTAATTTAGGAATAATCAAAAACGATACAAATGTTGACCAATTTGTTCAAAAATACATTCATAGAATGCAGTTAAATAGCGTTCAAAAACAAGGAACAAAATTGATATTAACCTTGAAGGAAAAACAACTGGTTAAAAATGATAAATATGATAACTACATGTCAACTAAATATTTAAAATTTAATATAGATGCTAACACTAGTGATAATGTTGGTGATTCTAAACTTGAACAAGTTAAGGAACTTTTTGATGTTTTAGGCTATAAAGCAGTAGTTCAACCTTCAATTATTAAAGAAGAAGGAAGCAAACTAATTGTCGACGGAAATGGTCAAACAATTAGTGTACCTACTTATAATGTTTATGTTGAAGCTTACGATAATTTTACAAATACATTATTAAATAAGATTCCATGAGCAGGCGAGTGATTAGAAGGCGAACATTTAGTTAAAAAACTAAATGCTGACGGAGTTATTGAATACAAAGTTGAAAAAGGAAAATATTTAGGATTTACACCCGATTCTCGTGTTGGTTTATGGGCATTGCTGGCAATGAATAATACTGAATATAAAGGTATTTCAATTGACTTTTTAAAATTCGTTGCTGCTCACGAGTATGGTCATCATATTACATTAAACTCTGCTCAAGATTTAGGCGATAAAGGTGAAAAGCCAATTTATGGTTCAGCTCTATTACCTGGCGCCACCCCAAATATTCAAAACTACTATTCAAGAAAAGCACTTGACTTGTATCTTAAAGCAAGAACACACCTAAAATTAAATTCATCACCACTATTGAACCAGCCTAATGTTGTTTCAGAAAATAATGAAGGTGAATACTTGCTTTACAACCAACCTAAAAAAGTTAATGGTAAGGTCATTACAGATAAAAGCACTGTTGAAAACCCTGAGGATGTCTGAGGTCATAAGATAGGCCACGAAGATCTTAAGCAAGCGATGGAAAACAAAAAACGTCGTTTCTTGCAAACTTATGAAGGTTTAGTTGAAGCAACCAAATTGCGTAGACAAGCTAATGGTATTGATACACCGGAAGACAAAAAATGATTAGAAGTATTTGACCTTTGATTGATGAATACTTTAGACCAAAACTCTGGAACGCTAAACCCAACGAAATTTTCAGATAATCAATTCCCAGTAAAATACATGGTTAAAGACGCCGACGGAAAATGAAGATTCAAAAAAGCTTCGCTCGATATGTTAAAAGGCGTAATAAAAGACGGAAAAGGCAATTTTATTGAATTTGAAGATGTTAACGGCGTGGCATTACCTAAGATTGTTGAAGGTGAAAGAAATGCCGAAGGCAAATTTAAAAAGATTACAAAAGTTCTTGTTTACAATGTTGATGGAACCCCGATAGTTAATGTTCCGTTGAATATTGATTTTGAAGATCCAAGAAGTTCATATTATCAAGTTGATGCTGAAGGTAATAATGTAACTATTAAGTTTGTTAATGACAAAATTCAAGAGGCAATTGACACAATTAGATCATTGATAGTTGAAGAATTTGTGATTAATGGTTGAGACTTTGCCACAACAGATACATCAACAAAACCTAAAACTTCAATTGCATATCCAAGTTACGCTGAAATTTTTCCTTCAATCGATCCAAATTACAATAAAGCAATGTTATTGCCATATATTGATCATTTGAAATCAAGAGATAAATCAAAAGGTTATATTCATGATAATTATGAAATAGCTAAATTTTATGATGTAAACGGAGATGTGCTATTCGACCCGTCAAATCCTTCAAAAGACCCTAATTTTAAAGAATCATTCCAAGAAGTATATTACTTAAATGCTTTTGATGGGGTTAAAAAAGAAGAACAAAATCTTAACAATTTACTTGTCGCAATGTATTTAGGTAACGGCTCGACATTAGAACTTGTTTCGGCCGGCGGTAAACAATCGCTATGATTAAGTGAATCTGAACAATATCTGCCAAACGTAAAATTACCTGAAGCAATCTCGTGAGGTTTCCTTGAAGAAGAATTGGATTTATCAACTCTTAAAGAATTGCATCAAAAACCTATTTTAAACTGATTCAAACCTTATATTTCTCAATTGGTTGGAAATAAAGCTAATCAACATAGCTATTTAATGGTTAAGGCTGACGGTTCTATTGTAAATAACAACCCTAAATATGAATCTTTCCCAGCCTTTTGAGAGATGAAATCCTTAAAAATCAACGAATCAATTCTTTCGCAGGATGTTGAAAAATCATTATTTGGAAGTTATTACGTAGTCAAAGCCGGCAAAAAAGAATATGGTTACAACATTACATTTAATGACTATAAACAATTTATGAAATTCGCTAGTGTTGATACAACAAAGGCAAAATTAGATCCAGATAACAGAGTAGTTAACTGAGATTTAGAGTATGTAAAAGAAAGATTTAATTTAAAAATATTTTCATCAAACTTAACTAAATCATTAGCATCAGCAAAAACGCTTTCTTCAGAGGAAAAAGCAAGACTTACAGCATTGATTAATTCTAATGATGAACAATTATTGGCCAATGAGGTAATGAACAGATTTATTAACTCAAAACTTGCATTATTTGTCAAAGAGTTAACTTTAGGCGAAATCGATAGTAAAATCAATGAAAATAGTCAAAATGAGTTAACTTATGGTTGAATTTTTGATAAAGATTTAGGGTACGGACTTTGAAAATCTGATGATGTTGTAGTTGGTAAACAAAATCCTGATAGAGCAAATTGAGAAATTTCTGTAAAGGAATTATTTAATACATTTAAAGAATTCGCTGACCAAAATGGCGTTGATTTAAATCAATTTACTATGTTTGATGAGTTAATACTTGATAACAAAACACAAATGTATTCAACTCAACTACTTTACAATTTTAGATTAGGTAAATTCTCACTTAAAGATATTTTGTTAGCATTTGTGAAAGGTATTACCAAAAAAGCCAAACCTTCTGATGATGTTGTTTCATATTTCAAAACAAAAACAGAACGTAAATTCAATGAATTTTTCTCAGACTATACTTATTCATTCGCTGAAGTAATCAACCGTGATAATTTACAAATTACATATTCTCCTTCAAACTCGCAATTTAGAAACCTACCAAGTTTTATTAGTGGAGTAAATGAATCTAACACAGGTCTTGAGTATGTTATCGATGGCCAACCTACTGCGAAATGAAATAAAGCATTAATTGAAATGAACTCTTCAAACCAACATTCTATTATTTCTACAATTACTAATTATGAAACTCGAAAAGATGCTGAAGGAAAACTTAGAGCTGATAAATTAGGTATGGAATTTATTCCTAGCGACATGGCCAAAAAAACAAGTTTTTCAAACGATTCAACAAGACAATCTACATATTTTGGAAAATTTAAATCAATTAATAATGGTTGATTTAAAGACCGTTGATATAGAGATGTGCTTAATTTTAGAATTTATGATGATGAAGGGAATCCGATTGCAGATGATACTATTTCAATTACCGATTTAGAAGGTAAAAAGGTTACAAATCGCGCTAAAGCTTATTGACAATATTACATTCAATCGCAAGGTGTTGGATTACGTAACCTATCAAATATTTGAAGACATACAGATAAGGATGCTATCGCTATGTTTGGTTACTTAAACTCAGAAGATGCCAAAAAAGCAAACTATCTAGTATTCAAAGATTTAGTTACCAGCGAAATAAAAACACTAAAAATCAATAAAAATCACAGTAGTAATATGTTTTATTACACAACACAACACGTAAATAATGAAACTAATCCGGCGTCTCGTCACTGATTAAAGGATGAAGTCTATGACTACACAGATTCTAACGGACATCATAAAGGTAAAGGATTTGTTGCATGAGTTTCTGATTACGGAATAATGTCGAATTATTCAAATAAATTACTAACTCCAAATCACGAGTATGAAATTTACTTTTCAGATAATGAGCTTGGAAATAAAACACTTGAAATTGATTTAGGTTCAAATCAAAGTATTTCGGAAAACGGTAAAACATTTTCTCAAGCACCAACTGCTGTTTATATTAAAGATATTAATGGTAAAAATACACCAGTATTTAAAGTTGGTGTTCAATTTAATGGGACAAAATAATAAAGGAGCAACATGAAGAAAAATAATTTATTAATAAAATCAAGTTTATCTATTACTGCCATGATTGTACCTTTGAGTGTTTTATCATGTGCTAATAAAAAAGACTATGACTTAGGTTTAGCAACTGACCCAATTAATTCACTTAATTACATTAAATATCCATCTGTTAATAGAGTTTTACCATCGTTAGTTGAATCACCTTTGAAATCTGGTCCAAATGAGTCAATTAAAAGACTTGCAAATATTCCTAAAATTAACATGGGTATTTATCAAACTAGTGAGGATGGTTCATTTGATAAATACTTACTAGACAACCCGAATCCAGAAAACTCAGGTAGATTTTATGCCTTAGATGGATTCGGTTCAGCGCCGGGCACCATCACAACAGACCAATCTGAGTATTTGGCAGTACACGGCGTGCAAACACCGTCAAACAAATTCTTATCTTTAAATGTTTTATTAAACGATGGACAGAGTAAATGAAGCAACGGGGATTTAGTTAGGGCTGATGATTATATTGATGCTATGCACTATATTTTTGACCTTGAAACAGGTTCTCAAAAAGTAACAACTATGTTACAAAGAAAATTTCAATCATCAAGTGAAATTATGCAGGCACAACAAGAATACATTCAAAAACATGCCGTTGCTTACAAAAATCCGTTTGCATACCCGCCATTAATAAAAGTTAATGGTGAGTGAGTATATGATGTTTTCGACCCAAGTTATCAACCTTGATCAAGTCAAGTTGAAGGTGATGAAAAAGAAGTAGAAAATATCAAAAAAGCTGCCTTAAATCTTGGGTTTTATTCAGGCAGAATGTATTGAAATATTGACAATAAAACTGTGCTGGGAGCAATTCCTTATTCACCTGACTTCAACTTTGAAAAAGATGAAACAGTTTTAATGTTACCCAACCCAGAGTATTCAGTGAATCTTCACTCAGATAAAGAATTAGAGTCAATACCTCAAAGAATTCCAACCAAAGTTAAGAAATACCTATATTTCGATCCTAAACAAACGCCGTCTAAGGAATTTAAGGATTTATTGGAACAATCACGTGCTCTTAAACATAAACTTGGTGATATTGAATTTTCTGATGAAAATACAGAGTTATATACTGAAAAAGTCAATAAGTTGTATAGAAACTTGTTGCCTAACGGGCAAACAACTTTAGATAATGAATTTATCAAAAAACTTAAACCTAAACATTATTTTACCAATAGAGTACTAGCTTTAGATGAATTCACTTTAAGAATAGCCTACGACGAGTATCAACCTACTGATATCAATAATGCATATCATGATATTTCAAATATTATCATTCCAATTAATCGTCGTTTTGTTGAATCAATTGGCGGAATTAGAGAGTTTGGTTTGAAACAATCTCATTTCTTAACTAACGGTCCATTCAATATCAAAGATTTAGTTTTGGGACCCCAAGGTTTTATTTCGCTAGAAAAAAATAAACAATATTATTCATCAAGTAAAACAATTAGCAACAAAATCAAAATTTACTTTTCTAACGACCCAAATATTAACTCAGCAATGTATGAAGATGGTTATATATCAGCTTCTAAAATTCCACCAGTACTTCAATGGAAATATTGGGCTGATTTAAAAACTAGAAAATATATGAAGAAATCAAATGGTTTCGGTACGATTGCTCTGGCTTTCAACTTAGATAAAGAAACTAACTCAAATTCTGTTGTTAATGATATCAATTTAAGAAATGCAATTTATTATGCCATTGATAGAAATGATATGTTAAATATCGTAGGTTGATCATCTTCATTCCCAGTTATAACTTGAACAGCCTTTGGTCAAGCTTCGTCTAGCTATGGTGATGCTGTTGAATCTGGTTTTGACCACGACTATATGTACACAAAATATGGTAGTTATCCTGAAGATTCAAGCGATAAAACTAATTACCTTAACCAATTTATTTATCAAAAAGCTAAACAGGAAGCCCAGGATAAAAAATGAGGAATTCCAATTCCGGTTCAAAACTACGCACATATCGATCATATTTCTAAATCAATGAGATTTGAAACTGTAAACAGAACCGATAAAGCATACCACCTAGAGGTTGCTCGTGCATTTCTAGAAGAATTCAAAAAATCTCATCCTAACGAAAAACAAATTACATTGAAATTCATTTCGAATTCAACTGATGAACAAAAAAATGCCGGATTGGCTCTAAAAGATTTTATGGCCAAAGCTTTCGGCAATTATATCAACATTGATATTAAAAACTTACCTGAGAATGTTTATGAGGACTGACGTACAACTGGTAAATATGATTTAATATATCGTAACTTTGATGCCTTCGGTAGCGATATTTATTCTTACATCAGAGTTTTTCTAAAACCTGATGAAATCAATTCAAAACAACAAAAAACAACAGGATTCAGAAATAATCCTGCCGGCGGTTGAACATATCATGATTATTTCACGAAAATGGGATATTCAAGAGATAAAAATAATAAATTAGTAATACTTGATCTTCAGAAAGCTAAAGAGATTGAAAACTTAAAACAAAGATTGAGAATCTTGGGTGTGCAACCTAAGAGCCCAAATGTTTGAGATAAAATAGTTGATTTATCTGTTATGTACAACGGAGAAAACTTAAATGATTATACTAAGCGTCATATGAAATTCTTCTCCGCACAATACACAGACGAAGAAAGAAATGAAGGTTGAACTGAGGTTAATGGGTTTGCAGTTATTGCTGGATTCGAAAAAATAGTTAGAGAAGCCGCACCAGTAATTCCGTTAATGGAAGTTGATACATATTGAGAAGTTTCAAGAGTAAATGGTACTGAAAGTTTATTTGCTTATTCATTGCAATATGCATATGATGTGGCAAATCGTCCATCACCTGACTTGCCAACATTAATTAAATAGGAGGAGAAAATATGGAACAAAAAAATAATTTTGTGGACAGATCATTCATTGAGCAGTCCGGCAATAAAATCACAGAAAAAGCTTCTTACGTTGACTTTACAGGTAAGCTAAAACCTAAAATTTCAAAGTTTGCTAGCATTGTAAATATTCAGTCTCCTTTGGCAAAGTCTATTATTAGATTCTTTATAATGGCGATCGAATTTCTAACTATTGCTTGAATTGTTGTAACAATTACATTTTTCTTAATTAACTCAATACCTGGTTCAACAACCTTAACAGCCGGATTAGATGAATCATCGGCAAAAGCAATTGAAGCGACTTATGGGCTTGACAAACCATTAGTTGAAAGATACTTTATCTATTTAAAAAACTTAACACACGGTAATTTTGGTATCTCATATTCAGTATTCCCTGGACAAGATATTAATGATTTTGTTTGAATTAGATTTTATAAATCATTTTTGATTGGAATTTTCTCAGTAATGTTGACATTGCTAATTGGAATTCCGGTTGGTGTTTATGTTGGTATGAATCCTGATAAATTGCCTGATCATATTGCTACAATTATTGTTTCAATATTTTCATCAATTCCATCATTAGTATTCGCCTTATGGTTATTATTGATTGGTCGGGCTATTAATATACCTTATCTATATGTTGAAACTGACTTAGCAACGTATATTTTGCCAGGTCTCGCATTATCATTGAGTTCTATAATTGTATATATAAAATACATTAGAACTGAGTTGAATAGGGAACTTAACTCGCAACATGCTAAGTTTTGCTATTTAAAAGGTTTATCGAAATCTAGATTCGTGTGAACACACGCACTTAAACCTTCTCTATTCCCAATTGCAACATTTTTCCCGGTTGTTATATTCGGTAGTTTTATTGGAAGTATGTTTGTTGAACAAATATTCTTCATTACTGGTAGTGGCGGGTTGCTACTACACGCTATAACCTCAAAGGATTACAACATCATTTTGTTTATGGTTACATTATTCTCATTAATAACAATTCTTTCTTACACATGTCGTGATGCGCTTTATAAAGCCATTGATCCACGTGTTAGAAGAAGTAAGTAGGTATCATGTTTGATTGAAAAATAAATAAAAAATATACAGCAGCAAATAATGAACACGGTAAGGAATTAGCTCCTAATCGTTTCCTACAACCGCTAAACTATAAAAAATGAGAAATGATGGGTAATATATTAGATTACCATGAATCAGCACATATTAAAGACCCACAAAATAAATGAAAAGAACTATTTTACAGATATTCACGTAGTTTTGCTGGAGTATTTGGAGCAGTATTGTTTTTGGTACTGGTTATCAGTGCAATCTTTATTCCTTTTGCAACAGCAAATCCCGATACTTTAGATATTGATAATAAATATTTAAACTTTTTCGAAAAATCATCAGTAATTTTTGGTACTGATTACCTAGGTAGAGACTTATTTGCAAGGTTATGGTGAGGTTTAAGATATTCGCTTGCCTTAGCATTGGTTACTACAATTATTCAAGTTTTTGTTGGGTTATTGATTGGAATAATGATGGGCCACTTTAAAATTTTTGACACTATAATGACTTATATAATCAAAGTTATTTCAAACGTTCCTTCAATAATCATATTAATTGTAATCACGATTGTTTGACGCCCAACATTCTGAGTTATGGTGTTTGCTTTAACTTTTACATCTTGAACTGGTATAGCCAACCAAATGCGTTCACAGGTGTTAAGAGCTAAAACGTTCGAATGAGTTTCAGCGTCAGGAATTCTAGGTACCCCTACATATAAAATATTATTGAACTATTTACCGGTAGTAATTCCTCTATTGGTTACCGAAATTGTATTTCACATTCCAGGTGTTATTCTTAGTGAAACATCATTGGCTTTCATAGGGTTGAGTATTGATATACCGACATTGGGTAACTTGATTTCTGAGGGTTCTAAAGTGTTTACAGCATATCCGCGTTATGTATTGTTGCCTTCATGTATGCTTGTTTTATTAACAACGTCGATACAACTTATATCAGCAAGTATTCAAGATTCATTGTTGAGACAAAGATAGGAGAATCATATGAAAAAAATTAATTCTCAAGATTGAAGAAAATTATCTTATAAGCAGAAAATTGAATACTATTCAGAAAATTTTAAAACAACATTAAAAATCGGTAACATTGAAAATAAAGCTCCTTACACGAAGTTATATCCACAGGTGATAAAAAAATTAGCTAAACCACATCCTAAAAATCTTTTAACTGTAACTAAGGAACAAAATAAATCATTTTGAAGAAACACAAAAGATTTTTGAGGAAACATTTGATATAGATTAACGCACTTATTCAAATTTGGTAAGAAGAATGAATCTAACATAGATTTTGATTCTTATATCGAAAATGCAAAAGTTGAGCATGTTTTAGGCGAAGATATAAAGGTTGCTGCGGAGATTGAGGATGTTTACTTAACTTTTAAAAACCCGGCTAATCCAAGAGAAAAAAATCTAGTTTTAAGGGGTCCAAGCTTCAAAATTTATGAAGGAAAAATCCATTCAATTATTGGAGAATCTGGTTCTGGTAAATCTGTTATTACTTCATTGCTTTACGGATTAACTGGTAATAACTCAATTATTGAATCAGGTAGCGTCAAATTATATGGTCTAGAAGTTCATAATTTTAATCTTTTCAATTGAGAAAAATCTAAATTAAGAGGGCGTATCGTTAGTGCCGTTTTTCAAAACCCAATGTCAATTCTTGACCCTACTATGAAAGTTGGTAATCAAATAATTGAAGGGATGCTAATTAATGGCATTTGTAAAAACAAAAAACAAGCTAACGAAGAAGCAATAAAATATTTGAAATTAGCAAAAATTAATAATCCTGAACAAGTAATGAAGCTTTACCCTCATGAATTATCAGGCGGTATGATTCAGCGTATTGCAATCGCTGCCATTGTTAGTCTAAAACCTAAAATTCTGGTAATGGATGAACCAACTACTGCCTTAGACCCAACTGTTCAAGCTTTGGTGCTGGATATTATTCGTGAATTGCAAGAACAATTCAAAATAGCTGTAGCCTTCATCACACACGATTTAGGTGTTGTTGCGTCCATTTCAGAATTTATTAACATCATGTATGCTGGTCAAATTATCGAGTCTGGAACTCGTGAAGAGGTGTTAATGCATCCACAACACCCATACACCTGAGGTTTAATTTCTTCAATGCCTGACTATAACAATGATGAACGTCTTAATGTTATAAAAGGCGCTGTACCTAGTTCGCTAAACAATATTAAAGGTGATGCTTTTGCCGTTCGTAATGATTACGCATTAATAAAAGACAAAGATGAGGAAGCAGATTTCTATTATGTTTCGCCAACTCACTTTGTTAAGTCGGCATTGCTAGACGAATTAGCACCATTTTACGAACCACCTAAGGTAATTCAAAACCTATGGAAGAGATATTTTGATAGATTAAATAACTTATATCCTGATGGTATATTTGTCGAAAACATACAATATCAAACTGATTTAGAAAAAGTTACTGAATTGAACAAACAAACACAATTATTAATTGACGAACGCAACAAAGAAAATGAACAAGAGGAGGCATAAATCATGGAACAAAAAAAATTTTATGTTGAATCAGGACATTTTGGTAAAAAAGTTTATCGTCAAATTAGACCCGGCACCGACGAAATGCTAAATTGTGTTGACAAAAAACCAATTGTGGAAATTCGAAATATGGATGTCACTTATGGTTATGGCGCTAAAACCTTTTATGCCTTGAAAGATCTAAACTTGAATATTTATCAAGGTGAAGTATTGGGTTTAGTTGGAGAATCTGGTTCTGGGAAAACAACCGCTGGTAGAGCAATAATTGGTTTAACCCCTCATAGCTTTGGTCAAATTAAAATCTTAGATAGAGTTATTCCTAAAAACAAAGATAAGATTATAAAATGAACTAAAAAAGGTAAAGACATTATCGACTTTATGGTAAATAAAGTGCAAATGATTTTTCAAGATCCTACAAATAGTTTAAACCCCTTTAAGAATGTTGAAACCGTTGTTGGTGAAGGTTTAACGAATTTAAAATGTTCAAAATACCTTTATTTAACTAATATAGATATTGAGACATATATTGAATTAAATAATAAGTTAAAAGAAATAAACCCTAAATTAGTTTTTTCTGATGACCCTTGAGAAGAGATAAGAAACCATTGAGATACAGAACAACAACTCTATGATTTCTTACATGTTGAAACATTAAATGAACTCAACCATTTAAAAGAAGTCATTAATGTAGATGATTTTACCAAACTTATTGAATTTATGGGCGAACGGAAAGAACTACGCGATAATGAACAAAACCTTACTGAAAAGGAATGTAAGAGAAAACTGATAATTGACATTTTACATCAAGTGGGTTTAGATGAAACTGTTCTTAATAGATTTCCATTGGAATTTTCTGGCGGACAACAACAACGTGTTGGTATTTGTAGAGCTGTTGTTTTACAACCACAAATACTTATTGCTGATGAACCGATTTCTGCTCTTGACGTTTCGATTCAAGCACAAGTAATTAACATTTTTAAAGAACTTAAAGAAAAGTACAACTTAACTATAATTTTCATTGCTCACGATTTGCGTATGGTTGAATATATTTCAGATAGAATTGCTGTAATTAATAAAGGTACACTACTTGAGGTTGGACCGACAAAATCTGTTATTTATAACCCTCACCATCCTTATACCCAAAGTCTTTTAGATGCTGTTCCATCAATTGAAGCTGAAAAAGGTTCATTGGTTGGCAAATTATACGACCCTTCAATTCATGATTACACAGAAGAAACTCAACCAAAATGACAAAAAGTTGCTGATAAACATTATGTCTTAGCTTCAGATGTTGAAATTGATTCTTTTGTTGAAAATGCTAAAAATTACAATAGCAAAATGAAAAAATAATTATTAAAAAAAGATTAGCTGTTTAGTCTAATCTTTTTTATTTTTTACTAAATTACTGATATTTATATTGAACTCGTTAAATTAATAATGATTATTTTTTCTGAATTCTTCAATCTCATTTTTATAATTTTCTAGAACATACACCAAATCTTTATCTCCACGACCAGATAAATTAACTAGTATATCAATCTCTTTGTCTTTAAATTCTTTAGCAATCTTAATTGCTTGAGCAAGAGCATGAGAAGATTCAAGTGCTGGAATAATTCCTTCGGTTGAAGACAGCAACAAGAATGCTTCAAGAGCTTCTAAATCATTAATTGAAACATATGTTGCCAAATTATTTTGTTTTAGATAGGCATGTTCTGGACCGACGCCAGGATAATCAAGACCAGAAGCTATTGAATAAACATCATCTGGTTCACCATTTTCGTCTGCAAGTAATATTGATTTAAAACCATGTAAAATTCCTGGTTTGCCAAATGATAAAGTAGAAGCGTGATTACCTTTCTTGTTACCTTTGCCTAATGGTTCAACTCCGATTAATTTCGTGTCGCTGAACAGGAATGCAGAAAAAGAACCAATTGCGTTTGAACCTCCTCCAACACAGGCCACGACATAATCAGGATTTTTATTGTATTGTGTGTTGAATTGCTCATGCATTTCCTCACCAATTATTTTTTGAAAGTTACGAACCATCAATGGGAATGGATGTGGGCCAACTACACTCCCGATAGCATACAAGGCCGTATCGCTTTGTTTACGATATGCCTCGAATGCTGAATCAACTGCTTCTTTTAGCGTTTGATTTCCGTGTGTTGCTGGGACAACCTTAGCACCTAAAATTTTCATTTTTTCAACATTTGCCTGTTGCTTAGCGATATCCACAGCCCCCATATGAATTTCACACTCCAAACCAAAATGAGCAGCAGCAAGTGCTACAGCAGAACCGTGACTTCCGGCACCTGTTTCAGCAATTAGTTTCTTTTTACCAATCATTTTAGCAAACAAACCTTCAGCTAAACAATGGTTAGTTTTGTGACTACCGCCCTCATTTAAATCTTCTCTTTTAATATG
Source organism: Mycoplasma zalophidermidis (assembly GCF_024742155.1). NCBI lineage: Bacteria > Bacillati > Mycoplasmatota > Mollicutes > Mycoplasmatales > Mycoplasmataceae > Mycoplasma > Mycoplasma zalophidermidis. Next base: position 250,751 of record NZ_JANSFS010000001.1, read on the forward strand.
AATTCTTGCTTTCCCAAATTTAGCACTCAAATTTTTACAAAAATAAATTGGTGTTGGACGTCCTTGAAAATTTTTTCTTAAATTTTTTAACTCGTTTTTAAATTCATCTGATTCTGAAATAATTTTATATTGTGTAGCAATATTATTAAATATCTCTTTTAAATCATCAGGCAAATATGAACCACCAAATTCACCAAAATAACCTTCATCATTTGGTGTATTATCTAAATATTTTTTTAATTTATCATTCATCATTACTCCTATACTGTAATTATAATTTTATATGATTTTAGTTTTTTCTTTTGATTCAATTTAAATAAGTGGAGTATTGCAATTCATTTAATTGCAAGAATTAAACTTAATAATAATTCCCGAGTTTATTTACAACAAATTTTGTAAAGTATTCCCTGATTATTGAATTAAAAAAACTAATGTTTCCATTAGTTCTTTTAACTGCTCTTCGTCGGAGACTTAGCCAGACATTATTTATTTTACTAAATATCTGGTCATTTTTATTTGTAATCAGTATATTATATATTCCAAGATTTACAAACATTTTGTGGTTAAAAACCGTACCACTTTTATAAAAATATTATTTCTCCGTATTATTGATTGTGGATTAAAAAACTATGTTTTAGATGAATTTTTTCAAGAAATGTGTTTATTTTGCTTTTTAAATTTAAATTAATTATTGACAATATATAATTAAGATACATTACTATAATATTAGTGCAAATTTAAGGAGTTATAATGAAGTATTTACTTATTGGCGGAGCTGGTTATATAGGTTCACATATAAAAGAACAATTATTAAAAGAAAAACAATAAGTAACTATTTTTGATAATTTTTCAACTGGATTTAGAGAATTTACTACCGGAGCGGAAGTAATTGAAGGGGACTTTACTAAAATAGGTGAATTAGAGAATGTGTTTAATCAAAATAAGATTGATGTTGTCATTTTATTAGCGGCAAAAATCGCTGTTGGTGAGTCAGTTTTGCAACCGATAAATTATTATAAGAATAATGTTGTCGGAGCAATAAACACTTTAAGTTGCATTCAAAAATACAATGTTCCTAAATTAATATTTTCTTCGACTGCGGCTACATACGGTCTAGGCCGCGGTAAACCTTTAAAAGAAACTGATGATCAAAAACCAATTAATCCTTACGGTTACGGTAAACTGATGGTCGAAAATATTATTAAGGATTTAGCTAAAATTCACTCATTTAAATATGTTATTTTTAGATATTTTAATGTTGCGGGTGCATCTGATAGTTTAAAAATAGGTTACTTAACTAAAAATCAAAGTAAAGTCAATCACATTATCCCGGCAATTAGTTCATCATATTTTAATTTAACACAACCGCTAAAAGTTTTCGGTAATGATTACAATACTGCAGATGGAACATGTGTTAGAGATTACATACATGTATGCGATTTGGCTAGAGCACACATAGAAGCTGTAAGTTATTTAGACAATCATGATTCAAACATTTTTAATATTGGCTCAAAAAAAGGTTATTCTGTTTTAGAAATAATCAATGCATTTGAAAAAGCCAATAATATTGAAATTAAGTATCATTTGAGCAATAGAAGAGAGGGGGACCCGGATTATTAGTAGCTGACTCAACCAAAATCGCTGAGGAAATGAATTTTCACGTTCAATTCGACATTGAAGATATTGCAAAAAGCGAATTTGAATGAAGACGAGAAGTTATTAACAAACTGAATAAATAATGTTTAAAAAAGAAAATTAATGGACGAATCTATCGTAACCTTATTAGTACCAGTTTTCAAAGCTAAGGAATACTTTGAAGAAACGCTAAAAACCATTTTGTGACAAAAACAAAAAAATTTTAAAATTGTAATTTGTGATGATTCAAGTAACGATGGTACATATGAATTTATTAAAGACAAAGTGAAAGATGACTCAAGGTTTAAGGTAATTCGTACGGAAACAAACTCCGGATTAGGAAAAGTGCGTGATATTTTGATTCAAAATTGTGAAACCAAATATTTTTTATTTCTTGACGATGATGACTACCTAGGTAAAAATGCTATAGCAAAAATGTCTAAAAAAGCTCTTGAGACTGATGCTGATACAGTAACAAGTAAAGTTCTTTATCATTTCAAAACAAAAAGAGGTAATTATTCAATATTGCCACCATTATATAAATATTCAAACATCAAAACAACTTCTCAGTTTTTAATTAATAATATTGTTTATTTTTGAGGCAATTTTATTAAAAAATCTTTTTTTGATTCATTGAATATTAAGATTGAATCTAGACTGTTCGAAGATATTGCTCCGGTAACTAAATTATTTATCAATGCTAAATCCTTTGCTCATGTTAATGTTTTAGGAGTTAGATATTACAGAAGAAGTAATTCCCTTTCGGCTTTCAGTGGAGATAATTTTCGAAATAAAATGAATTTTCTCTTTGCTGCCTACAAAAAAGCTCTTGAATACATAGAGGCAGATGTTAAAGAACCTAAAGAAAAAATTCAGTTAATAGATGCAAAATTCTATAACTATCTAGCTTTAATGGTTTTATTTTATCGAAAAGTAAACCATAGTACAAAAGAACAAATTGTTAAATTTATAAAGGAAAATATTATACCTCTAGCAAAGCTATATAATTGAAAACCAAAACCATCAATTCAGACTTGAAAAATCTTTGTCAATAATAATAAACATATAATGAATGCACTTAAAGGGGATTAATTCAGAATCAAGCTAATTTATGAGCTTGTTTTTTTACATTTTAATTAGAATCCTAAGTATTTCACAACACAGTTATGATTTTTTAACTAAAAGACAGCATTTATATTTTAAAAATATTTGATCATGATGTCTCAAAATATCAGTTTTATCATGAATTCGAAAAGAATTAAAAAAACTAATGTTTCCATTAGTTCTTTAACCGCTCTTCGTCGGAGACTTAGCCAGACATTATTTATTTTACTAAATAACCGGTCATTTTCATTTGTAATTAGTATACTATATTTTTAAAGAAAAGCAAAATATTTTGAATTTTATTATTTATAGCTATTTTTTCGTTTGACCGACAATAAAATGTCGGTTTGTGAAGTAAGCTACATAAACATTATTTAACAACTTTAGGGTTTAATCAAAGCTCATTAAATTGGTTGCCTGCTATATCTTTTGAAATAATTTCATATAGTCCCAATAAGTTTTTAATTGGTTTATCATCAACAAAATTAGAAGTTTGTAGGAATTTAGCTATATCTTTTTTTGCTGTCTTTGTTTTTGAGACAGCATCAGTGTCTGTGTATTTTGCGATTGAACCAAATTCAGGTTTGTAGAATTGTTCGTAGAATGCTCATTTGAAGGTTTTGTTTTCTGCTATTGGTGCAAAGTGTTGTAGACCTTCTGTTTTGTTTAATATGTAATTAAACGGCATTATAAGCTTATTATATAAGTTAAGGGCAAAGATATACATCTGGCGTTGGTTTGATGGTTGTACGTGCCCTTTACGGCCATATGATAAACTTTCATCTCATTCGTCATAAAAGAATCTCTTAACTCCATATTCATCGATGTAATTTAGATAAATTGTCGGGTCAATAACGTCATATAGAGCGTCATTAAATGAACTAATAAAACTCTTAAATCCTTGTTTATACTGGTTTATTTTATAAAATTGTTGTAATTCTTTGTTCTCTTTATCGTCTAATAACTCAAAAAATGATTTTAAAGGGCGTTGTGAGAGCAAAGTAAGAATCTGTTTGAATTGAATATAGTGTTTTAAAACTATTAAGTGTTTAGACGTTATATTTGAGTTTTGAATTGGTTTAAAAGGTGCTAAAATGAGTGGACTATTGTAAAACAATTGTGGTTCTCATAGTCTTTTGTCGAATGGTAGTCATTCATAATAGTTTTTTGGATATACACCAATAAAATCACTATTATCTTGGGCTTGACCATAATATTCGAATTGAGTATTGTATCATTTATCAACATAATCATTTTGTGATTTGTTTAAATTTGGTACGTTTAAATTAGGGACTGGGTCTAAGTGTAAAATGTTATCTGAATTTAGTTTTACACGTTCTTGTAAGAAATGTCTATCCGTTCGTTCGTAGAAGTTTTTAGAGACTTTAAACATATCTCTATATGATAAGAATGTTTGGCCTTTGATTTCCTCATTCAAGTGTTCGTCTTGATATTGGTATCAGTTGCCGTCGAGGTGCGGTGTTTTTAGAATTGTTTCATTATTTTCGTAATCTAATGGTAATACGCCGTGGTACATTTCTGCGTATTGAGTGCGTTGCTTGTAAAAGTCAGCAAAGACAGCAATGATTTTGTTTAAATCATAAGTTATTGCGTCGTATCAAATTTTTCCCAGTCTTTCAGTAGAATAACCATTATTTATTTTTTCTTGTTCGGGTTTTGATTCTGTTAGAAGTTTTTTAATTCTATTTTTAATACCTTCTTTATCTTTAATATTATCTACTTGCAAGATGTAATCGTAGTATTTTTTAATACCTGAGTAATAGAACATAGCGGTTGGATGCTTAAAAATTAGATTATATTTACTAATTTTAAATTCTGGATTATAGTTTGTAAGAAATGTGCCTGTATCGTTAAAAACAGCAGGGTTATAATCCAACGAAGCTTTGGTGTTGTATAAGTTATCATAAGAATATACTATTTCATTTACGTTTTTTGATGGTTTTTTGGGTTCCACTGGTTTTGGGGGAGTTGAAGGTGGAATAGCTGGTGTTGATGGAGTTATATTTGAAGTATCAGGTTTACCAGTACGACCTTGTGTTTGATGTTTAAAGGATTCATTATTTTTGCTATTAAAACAGGATGAGGAAAACATCGTTGTGGCTAAAACGGCAGTTGTGTGTATTGATAGTATAATATTTTTTTTAAGTTTGTTTTTTCTCATACTTTAATTATAAATGTTTATTATTTTTTTAATAGGAACATAGTTAATACATATTATTTGTTTAGTCATAATGATAAATTATTATTAAATCATGATTTTTATTGTTAGATGTGTAAATTGGTAAAAAACAAACTGTTAGTTAAGGACAAAAATTAAATAACTGGTAGCACAAAAATATTTGTATATTATAATTAGAACTGATTATGAAAAAAGCAAACGAACTAGAAGTAACAAGAGTTACAGAGATTAAAAGAAATAGAATTAAACAATCATTTCTACATTTTTCAACGTTATATAGAATCAATAAGCTAGGTTGACAAATTGCTTTGTCAATCGTAATTGGTTTAATATTCGGTGTAATTGAATTCACAATGATTCAAATCACTGGTTTATACCAAATGGGATTGGGGGCACTAGCTCAAGCTTTGGGTCGTTTTACGAGAATATTTAATACCGATAAGACCTTGTTTAATATTCTCTTTTGGTTGGTAAACTTTCTCGGAAATGTCCCCTTATTTGTTTTTGCTTACAAAAAAATAGATAAAAAATTTGCATTATTAAATTTTGCTTATTTAGCTAGCTCAACAATTAGTGGTTTTGCATGTGCTTCTATTCCTGGGGCTGAGCATTGATTTATTTTCTCTGACCCCAATACTTCGTTACCGGCAATAGATGGAGCAGATGTTTTAAAAAATGTTGAAATTATTATTTGAGATACTGCAAATTTGAAAGAATTTTCAATATTCTTTTATGCTATGTTGTTTGGGATTTTGCAAGCTATTTTTAATGCTGTGTTATTAATAACCGGATCGTCTTCAGCAGGTTTTGATATAGTAGCTATCTATATGTCCAAAAAAAAATTCCGTGATATGGGTTCAGTATTTTTATTGATTCATCTTGTATGTTTAATTATTGCTAATTTGTTTGGTACATATATTCCGGCAGGTCACGCAATAACGGGACATGAATATCAAAATTTTAATGTAGGTCCATGAGCAATGCAAAATTTCTTTAGTCCAACTTTTATAGCTGGTGTATTGATGATTTTGGTAAATGCTATCACTTTGAACATATTCTTCCCTAAATTCCAATTAGTAAGGGTTGAAGTTATTTCTTCAAAAGTAAATGAAATACAACAAGCAATTCTTAATTGTAAAGACAAAACATACGCAACAACAATAGTTGATGCGCGTGGTGGATATTCAAATCAAAAACAACAAATTTTGATAACAACCTGTTTATTTATTGATGCTGCTCAATTATTAGATATGATCAGAAACGTTGACGAAAATGCCTTCGTGACTGTATTAGATGTCAAAAAAGTTGATGGACACGTTTACACCGCAAACACAAAACACAAAAAATTATTTAGTTCAAAAGAAAAACGTCAAAAAAGCGACATAGAACTAAATATTAATCAAAATACAATGTTAAATAATTAAAAATCAGTAATTTATTATTATTTATTAGTTTATTTATACATTTTTATTAAAATTAAATTGTTAAAGAAAAAAAGATAGAAAGAGGAAATATGGCAGAAAATGAAAAATCATTAGCAAGTGTCTACCACGTTACTCCTTATAATGGCAAATGGCAAGTAAAAGGTGTAGGCAACACAAGACCAACCAAATTATTTGATACCCAAAAGGAAGCAATTGCTTATGCTAACGAATTAACAAAAAAACGTAATGGTTCTGTGCTTATTCACAGAAAAACTGGCCAAGTTAGAGACAGTATTAGCAATAAAAAGAAAAAATAATTATCAATTTTAATTAACATTCGTTTTAAACATGTAAAAGTCAATAGAAATGCTCTATTGGCTTTTATTATTCGTAAGTTAAATTAGGTTCGTAATAGAATTATTAACATTAAACTAATAATTAAAAATAACAATATTTCTAATTTACGTATAAAATTTAAATAAATGAAAGAGGTTTTATGTCTAATTATAAACTACACTCTAAGTATAAACCCGCAGGTGATCAACCATCAGCAATAAATGAATTAGTTGATAATATTAATAGCGGCGAAAAATTCCAAGTTTTAAAAGGCGTCACAGGTAGCGGAAAAACCTTTACGATTGCTAATGTAATTAAAAATTTTGATCGACCCGTTTTAGTGTTATCTCATAATAAGACTTTAGCCAGCCAGTTATATAGTGAGTTGAAAGGTTTTTTTCCCGAAAACAATGTTGAATATTTTGTTTCTTATTTTGACTATTATCGTCCAGAAGCGTATATTCCTTCATCGGATTCATATATTGAAAAAAATTCTCAAACTAATAAAGAAATTGAAGCAATGAGAATGTCTGCGTATAATTCTCTTTTAACTAATAATAATACAATTGTTGTTGCTTCGGTATCAGCAATTTATGGTGCTCTTAATCCAACAGAATATCGCGAACAAATATTCTTTATCCAGGTTGGAGACAAATATAAAAGAAATGACTTTTTAAAGGAATTAGTGCAAAAAAACTATAATCGAAATGAAGTTGAATTAACATTAGGCAGTTTTAGTTCAAAAGGAGATATAGTTTTTATTAGACCTGCTCACTCATTTGAATTTTTAATAAGAGTTGATTTTTTTGGCGATGAGATAGAAAAGATTTCAACCTGTCACCCTGTTACAAAACAAATATTTGAGACTTATAAAAAGTTTAGAATTTTCCCCGGAGACGCATACACTGTAGGTTCAGAATTAATCAAACAAGTTGTCGAAAAAATTGGAAAAGAACTTGAGGAAAGAATTGAATATTTCAGTAAAAATGGAAAATTATTGGAAGCACAAAGAATAGATGAACGCACAAGAAAAGATATGGATTCATTGAGCGAATTTGGTGTTTGCAATGGTATTGAAAATTATTCAAGATATTTCGATAAACGTGAGGCTGGGGAGCGACCATATACATTGCTAGATTATTTTGCTGACAAAAATCCGTTATTAATAATTGATGAAAGTCATATGATGCTTCCTCAATTAAGAGCAATGTATTTAGGTGACAGAAGTCGTAAACAAACTCTTGTTGATTATGGTTTTAGATTACCGAGTGCTTTAGATAACAGACCTTTAAAATTTGATGAATTTGAAAACAGTTTCGATTTTCAAACAATTTATATTTCAGCCACACCCGAGGAATACGAATTAAATAAAACATATGGTGTTATTACTCGTTTATATGTGCGTCCGACAGGGTTATTAGACCCAATCATTGAAGTTAGAAGTAGTCAAAATCAAGTTGAGGATATCTATGATGAATTACAGAAACAAAAATCGAAAAATGAACGAACATTAATATTAACAACAACCAAAAGATTAGCGGAAGAATTAACAAGACATTATCTTGAAAAAAATGAAAAAGTTGCTTTTATTCACTCAGAACACAATACTTTTGAAAGAAATAGAATTCTTTTAAAATTGAGAAGAGGTGTCTATGACACAGTAATTGGTATTAATTTACTTCGTGAAGGGATTGATTTACCAGAAGTTAGTTTAATTGTTGTTTTAGATGCTGATAAAGAAGGATTTTTGCGTGATACAAAGTCTCTAATTCAAATTGCGGGTCGTGCCGCCCGTAATGCCAATGGCCGTGTCTTATTTTATGGTGATAAAGTTTCAAGAAGTATGCAAGAAACTATTGATGATAATCTCGAAAAACGTCAATTACAATTAGAGTACAATAAATTGCATAACATTACGCCTAAAACTATTATCAAAGATATTCCTGATTCGCTTTTAGACGATGCCAAGGACGAAGAAATAAGTTTCTTTTTGAGCGATAATAAACGTAAGGCTAATTCAAAACAAGCGAAAATTGATTTAATTAACGAATTAAGAGCAAAAATGAATGAAGCGGCCAAAAATTTAGATTATGAAAAAGCTATTGAAATTAGAGATGTTATTATCGAATTAGAAAATAGTAATTAAAGGAGATGATTATGTCAACAAAAGAAAACATTACGATTAAAGGTGCTAGAGAAAACAATTTAAAAAACATTAATTTAGTGCTTCCAAAAAATAAACTAATTGTCTTTACTGGTTTATCGGGTTCAGGTAAATCTTCTTTAGCATTTAATACAATTTATGAAGAAGGTCGAAGAAGATATGTTGATAGTTTAAGTAATTATGCTAGACAATTTCTTGGAGGAACTAATAAACCTGATGTAGACGCAATTGATGGCCTTAGTCCATCAATTGCTATTGAGCAAAAAACTACCCACAATAACCCTCGTTCAACAGTTGGTACTGTTACTGAAATTTATGATTATTTAAGATTATTATTCGCAAGAATTGGTAAACCGTTTTGTCCAAAACACAAAATTGAGATAACTTCGCAAACTAATAAAGATATCTTAGATTCAATTTATTCATTAGATCCTGATTCAAAATTATTCATTTTGGCACCAGTCGTGGAAAACGAAAAAGGAACTCATGTAAATTTAATTGAAAAACTTAAAAAAGAGGGTTTTGTACGCCTAAAAATTGATGGTCAAATTTATGACCTTGATGAAAAAATTGATTTGGATAAAAATTCAAAACATTATATTGATATTGTGGTTGATAGAGTTGTTTTAACCGAAGAAAATAGAGCCAGAATTGCTGAAGCAATATCTGTTGCCGCTGATTATGGAAAAGGATTAGTTAAGGTTGAATCAACAGATGGTTACAGTAAGGTTTTTTCAAAATTACACTCCTGTTTTTACAAAGATTTTGAGATGCCGAAGATTGAGCCAAGATTATTCTCTTTTAACTCACCGGCCGGGGCTTGTGATCAATGTAAGGGCTTAGGCGTTGATTTGCGAGCAAGTTTCGAAGCGCTAGTGCCTGAACCTTGAAGAAGCATTAATGAAGGTGGCATTAAGATTTATGAAAATACAGTTAATACTCAAAATCTTGAATGACAAGAATTTGATATTTTGTTAGATCATTATCAAATTGATAAAACAATCCCAATTGAGGATTTATCCAAAGAAGAATTAGACATAATTAAATACGGTGCTGATGAAGAATTAGAATATGTATTAACTTCCACTTCTGGAAACCGAATAAGAAGAACTAAACGCATTGAAGGTATTTTAAATACTGTGGAACGTAAATATATGGAAACAGCATCTCAAGCAGTGAGAGATTGATTAAAAAAATATATGGGTTCATATCCATGTTCACGTTGCAATTATTCACGTTTAAATAAATATGCTTTAGCTGTACAAATCAATGGTATGAACATTGACGATTTTGCCAGACAATCAATCGAAGAGGCCTTATTTACAATTGAAAACATCGAATTACAGGATACCGAAGTTCAAATTTCTTCACTGATTATTACAGAGCTAATAAATAGACTAACATTTTTGCAAAATGTAGGTTTAAGTTATTTAAGTTTAAATCGTAGTGCTGAAACACTATCTGGTGGCGAAAGTCAGCGTATTAAATTAGCAACGCAAGTCGGTTCTAATTTGACTGGTGTTTTATATGTACTAGATGAACCATCGATTGGACTTCATCAAAAAGATAATGAAAGACTAATTAATACATTGAAAAACATGGTCGAAATCGGCAACACTTTAATTGTTGTAGAACATGATGAAGACACCATTAGAGCTGCAGAACATTTGGTGGATATTGGACCGTTGGCGGGAGCACAAGGTGGCAATATTGTTGCGCAAGGAAGTTTGGAAGATATTAAAAATTGTCCGGAATCACTAACTGGACAGTATTTAAGTGGTAAGCTGTCTATTGATGTACCAAAATCTCGTCGTTCTGGAAATGGTCAGGTTGTAACAATTTATGGTGCTAAGGAAAATAATCTTAAAGATATTGATGTTAAATTTCCGCTTGGCAAATTTATTGCTGTCACAGGTATGAGTGGATCGGGCAAAAGCACATTAGTAAATGAGATTTTCGTAAAAGGAATACAAAGAGTTGTCAATAAAAGTACCGATAAATTGGGTAAATTTAAGTCAATTAATAATATTCAAGCTATTGATAAAGTTGTTCCAATTTCTCAAAGTCCGATTGGACGAACACCTCGTTCAACCCCGGCAACACATATTTCAGTTTTCGATGATATTAGAGATCTTTTCGCTTCAACTACTGAAGCTAAATCAAGAGGTTATACAAAATCTAATTTTAGTTTTAATGTCCCGGGCGGACGTTGTGAAAAATGTAGTGGAGATGGTGTAATAAAAATTGAAATGCATTTTCTTCCTGACGTTTATATTGCTTGTGATGACTGTGACGGCAAACGTTATACACTTGAAACACTTGAAATCAAATATCGTGGAAAAAACATATCAGATGTATTGAATATGAGTGTTGATGAAGCTCACGATTTCTTTGCAAATCGTTCAAAAATTAAAGAAAAATTAGCAGTAATTCAATCAATTGGTCTGGGTTATATTAAATTAGGTCAGCCTTCAACAACACTGAGTGGAGGCGAGGCGCAAAGAGTCAAATTGGCAACTTACTTACAGAAAAAACCAACCGGAAAGACTGTCTATGTACTTGATGAACCAACAACTGGTTTGCACCCACACGATGTTAAAAAATTATTAGATGTCTTAAACAAAATTGTTGATGGCAGTGATACAGTTATTGTTATTGAACATAATTTAGATGTCATTAAATGTGCTGATTACATCATTGATTTAGGGCCAGAGGGTGGTGTCAATGGAGGCAAAATAGTTGCTTCAGGCACTCCTGAACAAGTTGCTCAATGTGAACAGAGTTTTACCGGCCAGTACTTAAAAAAATACTTAAAATAACGGATTTCCGTTTTTTTATTGCATTTATAACAATATCTGAGAAAATATTCTGTATTTTTATATATAATTCTAAATATGAATTTAAAAAGAAAATTAATCCTTTACATTTTGGTTGCGATTATGACAATATTTTTAGTAGTCGCCTCATTTATAATGCTTTGATTAGATGTGGCAAAAGTTTGATCAGCAATATTTACATCGCTACTGATTTTAAGCTCGGTATTGACTGGCACTTTTATTGTGTTATCAATTAAAACTTTTATTTCTAACCAATCATCAATAAAATCTTCATATAGTAAATTTGTTGATGAAATAATGGTTCATAATCAAGTAGGTACAATAATTTACGATATGAGCGGCAATATAATCCAAACAAGTGAGTTTATTCGCACCCGCTTTGGCAAACATTTAGTAGGTTTAAAATTACATAAATTTTTCGAATCGATTTTTGTTAATTTTTCCGAAAAGAAAAGAGAATATGAATTTAAACACGAAAACTCGTATTACGTAGCTTCTGTGTTTCCTTTGAATAACTATGTTTCGATTAGAGATAATTCTCTTGAAAAAAGAAGCATGCAGATTTACAGTCAAGAACAAGCAGTAGTCGGCGAACTTGAAATTGATAATTACTGACTATATCAATCAATTCTTTCTGAGGAACAGCTATACAACCTCAATAAAAGCGTTATTACAGTTCTAGACAATTTAGTTCAAACATATAATTTGATTTATCGTCAATACAATACTAATGGGAAATTTTTACTTGTTACAAACAAAATTTCACTAGATAAGATGATAGAGGCTAAGTTCGAATTCTTTGATAAATTACACCAAGTTCTTAAAACCGATAACAATAACATTGTAGTTTCAGTTTCAGCCGGTTTTGCATATGGGGCCAATGAATATCAAACTAAAATAGATTTAGCAAAAAGCGCCTTATTACAGGCACAAGGACGTGGTGGTGATCAAGTTGTTGTTTTATCTCCATATGATCATCCAATTTACTTTGGTTCAACAACAGAAATTCTACCTAGCGTTGATAGAACTAGAATTCGAAACCTAACTGGTTTAGTAGAACAAAGATTACTCAATCCAAAATTAGATAAGGTAATTATCTATGGACATGCCGTGGCAGATTTAGATGCGATTGGTTCAGCGATGGGGGTTTTAGCTTTATGCAAAACATATGGTAAACAAGTATATATATGTTCTGCCACACAAGACTCTACAACTAAAAAAGTCTTACAACAATATTGAGAAAACATTGGAGACAATTTTATTAAACCTCAGGTTGCAAATAAAATTTCTGACGAGAATACAATTGTCTTCTTTGTGGATAATGCTCATCCTACACGTACGGACAATCCAGAAGCAATAAAAAATGTCAAGTCGGAAAATATCTTCATTTTAGATCATCACAGAATGAAGTTATCAATTGATTTTGCACCAAAAGAAAACAGAGTTATTGCAACTTCAGCTTCATCGGCCAGTGAATTGGTTACCGAGATGTTAATTTTTTCAAAACGCAAAGTGGTTGTTGATTTAATTACTGCTCAAATGTTATTAAACGGAATTTGTTTGGATACATTACAATTCCAAAAACACGCAACATCTAAAACTTTTGAGGCAGCAAGTTGATTGGAAACCAGAGGAGCGAATTCAACAGTAGCGGCTAATGCATTAAAAATAGATGCTGAAACTTATGCCAAGGTAAATAAAATGCTGGAATCGTTGGAAGAAGTGAAAGAAGGATTTTTCCTTGCATATGCTGACGTTCCAATGTCAGACGATTTAATTTCTATTACGGCAGAAGAAATTTTAAGAATCGATGGCCGGAGAGCAAGTTTTGTTGTAGCTCGACAAGAAAAAGGCGATAAATACAAATTATCAGCTCGTGGCATTGACACAAATGTTCAAATAATTTGTGAAGGTGTCGGTGGTGGTGGAGGTTTTGCAGCAGCAGCAGCAGTTTCTACTGATGACCTAGAAACATTTATAGATAATATTAAACAAGCGATTGTGAGTGTGAAATAATGAAAATAATACTATTAAAAGATTGTAAAGATGGTAAAGCTAATACCATTATTGAAGTATCAGATGGCTATGGGGCTAACTTTTTGGTTGCCAAAGGTTTTGGGGTTCCATACAACGAAAAAACTAAATACCAATTAGATAAACGTCTTAAAGATATGACTAATGACGAAATGGAAATTCGTGCTAAGGCTCTTGAATTGAAGCAACAATTAGAAAATGACAAATTAACTTACCAGTTAGATGCTTTAATTGATGCCCACGGAAATTTAATCGTGCATAAATCAATTTCTACTAAAGATATCAACAGAGATTTAGTTAAAAAAGGCTACAAACTTGATAAATATTCAGTGCAAAAAGTTCATATTGTGTCAAACGGTTTACATGAAATTGATATAATTTTATACAAGGATATTGTAGCTAAATTTAAAGTAGAGGTACAAGTCAATGTTAAATAAACCAGAAAATTCGTCCGGTAACTCAATTCACATTAATGTTCTGTATGAGAAAAATATTTTAGGAGTAGTGCTTTCGGATAATAAATACGCCGACAATGTTATTCCTTACTTATTGGAAGAAGATTTTGCAGTCGTTGAACACAAACGACTTTTTATTGTATTGTCTCATTTGTATAAAAACAATATCGGTATTAACAACCAACAAATACTTGAATTAGCTAAAAAAACTAATGAAACATTAGTAACACCAATGCTATTAACTGAAGTTTATGCCTCGGCAGGTTTGCCTTCTAATATCCAAAATTATTTAGAAGAATTAATCAAATTAACGAAATTAAGAACTATTCAAGCAAGAATTAGCGAAATGCAAAATCAACTTAACAGATTAGACCATAATTTAGATGAAAATTCGTTAATTAACCAAATTCAAAAATTGTTAATGGATGTTGATCGAGCTAAAGATGGTGAAGACTTTTTAACTGCGAAATCAGTTAGTGATGAATATTATGATGAGTTAAACACTTTAAAAAATGCTGACCCAAACTCTATCAGGGGAATTCCAACTGGCTTTAAAGACATTGATGTTGCCACTCAAGGTCTACATGGATCGGAATTACTGATTTTAGCTGCCAGACCCGGTATTGGTAAAACAGCCTTAGCATTAAATATTGCAGTCAATGTTGCTAGGTCAAAAAATAAAGTTACTAAACGCAATCGTCGTGTTGCATTCTTCAGTCTGGAAATGTCCCCTAAACAACTAATGGGTAGAATTTATTCATTTATGTCTGGTGTGGATCAGTATAAACTTAAAAAACCACAATTATTAACTGACGATGAGATTTTAAAAATTAATGCAACTAAAAATAATTGGATTGACCGTTTAAATCTTTTTATTGATAATACTTACGAAAACGAACTGCAAACTCTTTTATGAAAATGTCGTCGTTTGCATAAAGTAGAACCAATTGATTTAATCGTAGTTGACTATTTACAATTAATTTCATCAACTACAAAAGGTCGTGGTGGGGAAAATAGACAACTGGAAATTACTAGAATCTCAAGAAGTCTAAAAACACTATCCCTTGAGTTAAATGTACCAATTTTAGTATTGTCTCAATTAAACCGTCAAACCGAAACGCGTGAAGACAAAAGACCTATGCTAGCTGACCTTCGTGAATCGGGTTCTATTGAAAATGATGCCGATATTGTAATGTTTTTATACCGTGAAAACTACTATAATTCAAAAAATAAAGATATAGAAGTCGAAAACGAAAGCAAAAATATCGGTGAAGTTACTGAATTAATTTTAGCAAAACACCGTAATGGCCAAACGGGTAAAATCGGCCTAAGATTTTTACCACATATTGGTAAATTTACCGACGTAAATTTTTACGATGAGTTTAAAGAAATAGAAGGTGATAATTAATGGATAGACTCAGTATCATACTAATTCCAATATTAGTATTCTTACTACTTTGTAGTTCGATTTTTAGTAGTTGTGAAACTGCATACTCAACATTGAATCCGGGCAAGCTTGAAACAATGATTGATAAAAAAGAATTTGGTTCAAAATTGATTAAGAAACAATACAAATTTTTTAACCGTATGCTAGGTTTGATTCTAATATGTAATAACTTAGTTAATATTGGTCTTTCAGCAGCTGTTTCATACTTACTTTCGAAAAACTTAAGTGCTTCTGTTGAACAATATTCGGCTCTAATTTCAACTGCTGTTTTAACTCCTGTTATTGTTATTGTTGGTGAAATCTTACCAAAATTAATTGCTAAAGCACACCCAGAAAAAGTCGCCAAAACATTTTGTTATGTTTTGGAAGTTCTGTACTGAGTATTTTTCCCAATTTGTTGATTAATCGGTAGGATTAGTAAAAGTATTTATATAACAAACACTGAACAAGATGTTAAAAATCTTTTGGATGTAGCTCACACCGAAGGCGTTTTAGAAGCTAATGAAAGCATCATGGCGCAAAACGCTTTGGATTTAGACACAACCAAAATTAGAAAACATTATATTAAAATTAAAGATATGTCTTATCTACCATATAATGCAACTATTGTGCAAGCGCAAGAAATGTTTAAAAAGACAAACTATTCAAGACTGCCTATTGAAAAAGATGGTCAATTCCTAGGTATTGTTTTATTAAAGGATATCTTCTTCCTGAAAAAAGGTAAAGTCATAACTTATATGAAATCTGTACCAACTATCAGTGCTAATTCAACCTTAGCTTCAGCACTGGAGAGATTAAGATTTGAACGGGCGCAAATGGCATTTGTCACAAATAATATGTCTTCGAGTGAAATCTTGGGAATAATCACTATTGAGGATATTCTTGAAGAAATAGTTGGTGAAATATATGATGAATATGATGAGGACGAATTAAAAGAATTCTTCGAAATTAGTCTTGAATTATTCCATGTTTCTGGTGGCGTTAAAATGAAACAAGTGCTAAAACAAATGAATTTAGAATTAAAATTATCAGATGAGGAATTGAACTCAACATTGGAAAAATGAGCAAAAACCAAACACACAGAAAAATTAAATAAAAACACTAAATTTGAAGTAGATGGCGTCTCATTTAAAGTGTTAACATCGCCGACAACCAAACAAAAACATTATCGTTTTGAAATCGAGATTGGAACACAGGCACCTGTCAATATCGAACCAACAATGGAAATATAATAATATTGGGTAAATCCCAATATTTTTTATATTATATGTTTATATAAATATGACAGATTGCGTAACAATGTTTTCATTGTAAATATAAATAACCTCCAATATACATAATTATTTATGGCTTGTTCATAATGATTTTTAATTTGAACATTTTTAATTATGTAAACACACCATCCTTCGCTGGTTTAACTTTACTTCATAAGTTATGAGTATTGTTTACTATTTTTTCTTTATATTTTAATGATGCGTTTTGTATCTTAAATTTTAATTTATAATTGTAATATTTCATTATTAGTGTTGAACATTTTAATATAGTAATTTTAATAATCAACTGGTCGGATCATTGACATTCTTTAATAATAGATGTTGTTTGTATAGGCAAAAATGATGTTTCTCGCAATAATTTTCAACTATTGCAAATCACTCTTAATAAACGCTAAGACCAAAACGTAGTGGAAAATCAGTTTTATAATGCATAATTCTCCTTGAATTTATTTTTATAGTTATAAATTTTAATAAAATGCTTATAGGACGAATTAAAATCAAAAAATTAGTATTTTCCAGAATTTATTTTATTAATGTAAAAAAAATGAAAAAAAATTAGGCGAGTAATATAATTAATTTATGAAAATTATTAATTTTTTTGATCGATATAAAAGCTGAAAAGAACTTATAAATTTTAATGATGAAATTTCTGAATTTTTAGAATCAATAAAAATTGAAACATTAAATGAATTAACCGGCCTAGATTTAAATATGTATGTTGGGAAATTAAATGAGAAAGACTATTGTAATTTAACTAATGAAATTAAAAAAATTCGTAAAACTTTTGTAGTTAATCTAGATTTTGAAAACTTAACTTTTTTTAATCTTGATGGGATTAATTCTTCATTTTATAGCTATCCAGTTCAATATTTTGAATTTAAAAATTATAATCATTCAATTTTATTAGAAGAAACCTGTATCGATAATTTATTTGAATTAACACAATTTATTTATTTAAATTTGCAAGAAAGAAAAAAAGTGAATAAATTTATTAACGTACTAGCGGACCAATTATTTTACACTCGTTCAAATTTGATTGACATCTGCAAAATATTAAATTTTTACGAAAACTTATATAAAAATTGCAACTACACAAATCACGTTGTTAAATACAATTATGAATTAATTAATTTCTTGTTATCCAAATTAAACATAACGGAAGTTCAGATAAATTCAGAGTCCATTAATTTAAATGTTAAGGCGTTTGTTATTGAAGACTTCAATTTTAAGACTATTCTAAATGAATCTGACTATGAATACATCAATACACTGATATTAGAAGACCCAGTTAAGTCTAACGAGTTTTGCGAAAATAAGAATGAAGAACGTTCAAAAAATAATGTCACTTGTGCTTATACTGAATGAGAACAATGTCTGGACTTATCATATTTAGAAATATTTAAACCAATTTCTAATTTTATTGATTTGAATATAAGGAAACGCAAGATATTAGAGAGTTATGGATACTACAATTTGCATGATTTGATGACTAAAAAAGATGTTAAATCACTAATTGAACCAACTGAGGAATTTCCGGAGTTGTGACTAAACAAATTAAATCGTCTAAAAAAGGTTTGAATAGCAAAAGTAATTTATCCGCTTGATAACTTACGCTATTTTAAAACCAGTGATTTAGATGTACCTCAAGAGGTTCTTGACTATCCGAAAGAGTACTTTAATTTAAGTGATAATTCTGAATTATTGAGAAGCGCAGATATTATTAAAGCGAAAAGTTTAAGCGAATTATACGAATTTGTAAAACTAAATAACTTAACACCAGTTAAACAATCTCGCGCTGTAAAATTATGGAAAAACCAAAAATTTTATATTCCTGGGATTATCGAACTAAGACATAAAAAAATAAAATCATACATAAGATGATGAAATGAAATGTTGAATTACCATGTTATGTTTAATGAGTCATTAATAAAATTTATATCAAACAAAGATTCTTTTTTAAATATAAATGAAGATGAAATTTTAGATATATATTATGAGTTTGTTATTTCTTTTTTGAAAGACCAAAAACTACCAGTACATGTTCATGAAATAACTAAAATGTTATTAAAATTAAACGATATTAATACGGAAAAATTTATTAAAAAACTAAGATTAAGCAATAATCTTTCTTTTTGAGACAATTTCATATATTATGAACATATAGGAATAAACCAAATCGCTCTAGTCCAGCAAACTTTAAATGAAAATAAAATAATTTCGCATGTTACAGATACAGGAATAAATGTTTCTGAGTATATATACTCATATCTATATGAAAATTATGACATAACTTTACAAATAATTTCAAAATATTTTATTCTAAACGAATTGCAAAGTATGTTTATCCGAAATACTTCAAATAAAGGAAATGTTAAATTTGTTAAAGCATTTTATGACCCTTTGATACCCCCGAAAATAAAAGTTAAATTTTCGGAGATTCTTATAAACGAATACAAAATAACTATGATAGACAATAATTTTTTAAAAGTTGATAACTCATCATTAGTTATTTATGTACTTAAAAGCTTTGGAACCAAATTGGTAAGTAACGAAGTTTTATTTGAAAAATTAATTAAATTTATAAATGATAATAATTTCAATGATTTTATCAGTAATAGTTTAGTTGCAGATTATAGATTATTAGAAAGAATTTTGGTTGATTCCACACATGCTTTAATTTCATATGGTAAGGAATCTAGATATTATGATATTGAAAAATACTCTATAGAAGAATGAATGGATTTCATAGATGAATTAAAACTTGAAAATTATAATGATAAATTAATTTCGACAAAAATTTTATTTAAGGAAAATAAAGCTTTGATTTATAAATACGATTTAAATAATGAGTACATTTTACACTCTCTATTGCGTAAACTTAAAGAAAGATACAATTTGCTTAAAAATGTTTCAATAAAAAGAATGCCTTACATTGAAATTGGTAACGCAGATAGAAATAAACAATTGGCGGAATATTTAAAATTAGATTACCCTATTAAGATTAGTGAATTCTTCCGAAAATACTCCGAAGAATTTGGGTTTAAAGAAGCCTCAATACGAGCGAATAATTCGGAATTTATTTCAAAATACAAATATAAAAACGATTATTTATCAATTGAAAATAACTTCAATCCAACAATTGAAGAAATAAAATCGGCTAAAAAAATTATTGATAAAAATATTTATAAAGTCGAAGAATTTACTAAGTTAATCAATAATATTTTAAACACCAACATTTCTGATTTGACATTAGATATTACCGAAAAAATAAATTATACTATTGCCGGTGAATATGTGTATAAAAAAGACCTGAGTTCTTTTTATAACGCATTTTATGAAACTTATTTTAAAGATAAAAGAGTTGTTAAAGATACTGATATTAGTATAGTTAACTGCAAAAATACGAATATATTTAATTATGATAAAAACATATCGAATGCGTTATACAAATTATTGTATGAATATAAAATATTCTTTATTGATAAACATAGAAATTCATTCACAACACTAGATACATTATCTTTAAATTCAGGAATAACTGTAAATGATATTTTTGATTACATAAAAAAATGTTTATATTATTCAAATAACACATATTTCACTTTTAAGTCATTGTTAAAAAATGGCCTAAAACACAAACTAATTGAATTAGGTTTTTCTAGTTATTTTTATGAAAGTATACTGAAATATCATATTGATATATGGGCCATCCCAGTATCGCAATTAATTTTTATTAAAAAGAATAACACCAGTGCACCATCGTTTATGGATTTTATAAATTTTGTGATTGATAAACATTTTTGACAAAACGGCCATGAATATCTATACTTGAGTGATTTAATTGATGTCTTTAAGGATTTTTATTGTTACGAAATTGATTATTATAAATTGAAGAATAAAATAAAAGAGCTTAATAACTATTATTTTAACGAAATAACTGAAATTATATATAAATCGAAAGATGTGTTTTTGGAAAAATTTAAGGAGAAATAATGAATCTACTAGAAAGTAATAAAATTAAAAAAACAAACGAAAAATTAAATTTATATATTGACGGAAGATTGCAAAATCTTCAAGTATATGAAATAGAATTAGATGCTTTGTATTACAATGATAAAAATGACCGTGTTCTTACTTGATCATCAACTGCTGATTCAAACGAATTAACCGCTTTGAAAGAAAATAATATTGAAGCATACAATAACAAGTTTGAAACATGAATCAGAGAAAGTAATGTCGCTCGTCTAAATAGTACTAAAGAAAATATTAAAACTATCGGTCAAATAAAACCAGGCGTTGTATTAGCTGACGGAAGAATAATTGATGGAAATAGAAGATTCACGTGTTTAAGAATGCTTCAAAGAGAGAATGCTGCTGTACCAAACAAATATAAATTTAAGGCTGCGATTTTAGACTTGAATATAAACAGCGATAACAAACGAATTAAATTATTGGAATTGAATATTCAATTAGGTGAGGATGAGAAGGTTGGATATTCTCCAATCGAGACTATGTTAGGCGCCTATAAAGATATTGTTTTAAATGAAATAATAACTATTGATGAATATTCGACGGCAGCAAATATTTCTAGAGCCGAAATTAAGAAAAGAATTGAAAACGCCGAATTTCTATGTGAATTATTAAGTTTTATAAATGCTGATGGTCAGTACTATATCGCAAGAAACAACGCCTGACACGATCCCATTTTAGAATGTGTAAAAATATTAAAATTCGCTAAAAATAACGGTCTAAATGAAGAGGAACAAGAGTCACTTAAGAAAATATTATTTATGAACTTATTGACTAATCAATCAGGAGATAAAACCCGTTATATGCGTCAATTTTCTAATGTTGTGAAAACGCCTAACTATGCTCGCGAATTAATTGAAAATGAACACCAATATTTAGATAAAACGCTAGATATTTTAGAAAAGCATTTATCTTCAGACAAAAAATTAGAACAACCGGAAGATTTTTTCAAGGAATTAGCATTTACAAATATTGATTCTGAACTGAATTATATTGTTAAATCAATAGTTGAAAAAAGTTCATATAGCCAAGAAAAAGATAAGCCGTTATTATTGATTCAAGATTCAATCAAAAAAATAAATGAGATTGACATGGATTTTATTTATTTATGTGATAAGGAGACTAAAAAAGCATTACAAGAGTCAATTGATATATTGCTGGAAAAAACGACAGAATTAAAATTAAAATTAATTAAGAAGTAAATTAAAATATGTCTGCTTTTTTACGTAAAATTATTATAGATAACGAAGATTATTTAGAATTGTTTTTTGACGAAAATGAATTAATTTCCTTTTATTCTAGTAAAAAATACAAACTTTCTAATCTTAGTAAATATATTGATGTTTTTCAATCTAAAAAACGCTCTTCAATTTTAATTAAATCATCGTTAGCTACGCAAATTTACAAAAAAATAATAAATAATATAGAAGATATTTGTCAAAATTTAAATATTAAAATAAATTATGAAAGTAATTTAAAGAAAAATATAGAACAAAAAATATTAGAAATTGAATCACGCAAAAATATAGGTATTGACCTAAAAAATTCATCATTCAATGATAAACTAACTGAAAGTTTAAACATTTTTAGTAAAAAGATTTCTAAGTATCTTATTAGACCATTGAAAAAACAACAATTGATTAATTCATTCTTTAACTATGTTATGAATAAGTCATGTAATTTTTCAGTTCCGGGAGCCGGCAAAACATGCACAACTTTAGCCGTATTCGCAGCGCTTTATGATGCGTGTCCAAACACAAAAATTTTGGTTATATGTCCTAAAAACTCTTTCGATTCTTGAATCAATGAATGAAAGGAAACGTTTGGAAACAACATTAAGCTTGATTATCAAATTCTAAATAATAACAAAAATAATATTGCATTCTTTAGAACTAAAAATTTAATTCTAATCAATTACGAAAATGTTAATTCTTTTTCAACTATCGCTAACTATGTTTTAGATGCTAATACGTTGGTAGTTTTTGATGAAGTTCACAAAATAAAAAATCCTGATGGTATCCGCTCAACAAAATGGTTGCAAATGATTCAATCCAATAATAACGCAGGAATAATTTTAATGACGGGTACTCCCCTACCCAATAGTTATCTCGATTTATATGTATATGCAAATTTAATTTTTGGTGCTGAAATTAAAAACTTTTTTCCTTACGAACGCGAAATTTTGGACGCTGCATCTAAAAATAATGACGAATTGACTATGAAAAGTGTTAATAGAGATTTATATCCTTTCTTTATCAGAACATCAAAGAAGGATCTGAACATTAAATCACCACTGCCAGATATCATTCACACATGTGATGCTAGTTCTCATGAATTAAAAATTTTCGAGGAAATTAATGATTCGGTTATTAACCCGTTACAAAAGATTATTTTGCTTCTCGAATTAGAATCAAACCCATATTTATTATCCGAAAAGAACATTGATTATGATGTGCAAAACTTCTGGGATGAATCGGAATTGTTCAATCAAACTTTTCAGGATATAAGTTTAGACATTGGAGATTTAACAATTTCATCAAAATTTAAGAAAACAGTAGATATTATTAAAAAACTTATTTCAGAAGATAAAAAAATCATATTATGATGTATTTTTACACGAACCATACAATTATTCGAAATGTTTTTAAATAAAAATGGAATTAAAAGCATAAAAATATATGGTTCAACAAACGAACAGGAACGTTCAAAAATTATAAACGATTATAAAAATGGACATTATGATGTTCTAATAACCAATCCTCACACTTTGGGTGAATCTGTTTCATTTCATAAAATAGCTCATGATGCAATATATTATGACTTAAGTTATAATTTAGTGCATTTTTTGCAATCTAAAAATAGAATACACAGAATTGGCTTAAATGATAATGATTACACACAATATCATTTTATTACTCAATCATATCGTTTCCCATATTTTGAGTTTAATTTAATGAAAAAAATATATGAGCGACTAAGTTATAAAGAAAATATCATGAATGAAGCTATTGAAAATAAAATGCTTGAAGGACACACATTTAGTACTGATGATGATATTAAATTCATTCTAAGAGACTTAAACCAAAACCTTGTCAAAAATAATGGAAAATAGTTTTTCATTATATAAAATAATCACTAAAATATGTTTAAAACTGAATAATTTAATTAATTGTCTATAATACGCCATTTAATGTCATAATTGCAATTAAGATTATTAATTTTGTTATTAAAACAAATTTTACTGACAATAAAAATTACATCTCCTTGTACGGAGTAATTTTATATTGATTGTGGCTATTGTCAAGCAAAACCACTATTTACAAATATTTAATATGTTATAATTTAACGGTGTTTTAAGGTACGTTAAGTGGATTAAGTATTTAGGTTTTTGTTTTTATATTAAAAATAGATTATCAGCAAATAATACATAAATATTTTTAAAGGATTTGTGTTATATGAAAATGATCAAAACTAAAAAAAGCGAAATATATTTAATTGTATTTATTTCGCTATTGTCAACCGTGTTTTCGATTTATTCCATAAGTGAAAATAAGTTTATTTGAGACCGAGATATGAATTTGTATTCCAAAATTATTGGAATAGTTGTTGCTCTTTCAACAATATCTGGATTGCTTGCAACATGGTGGTTTTACACAAGATTACATTGAGCTTTTCTATTGGCTATATTGAATTCTGTTTTGTTTGCATTATATGCAATTTCAATTAATTTAATTGGCGATTTTATTATTTATATGTTTATTTACATGCCAACTTATATATTTTTTTGAATAAAAATTAAATACAAAAATAAAATTAAGAAATTTAATTTAAATAAAAACCTATGAATATTATTTGTTCTATTGTGAATATTTTGTTTTGCAACCTTATACTTTTTAATACCTTATCTTACATACTTATATGGGAAGATGATTCATCAAAATTTAAGTTTTGGCGATTACTTCAAGATATTTCATTTAGCTAAATTTTTAGCAATAAGTATTGATACCTTTTTAATTGTTTCTTTTATTATGACGATTTTAGGTTTTGAAGAATCGTGACTAATGTGACAATTTAAAAATTTATGTTCTATTATATTTTTTGCTGGGGTTGGTACCATTGATCTTAGTGTTATTGTTATGAATATTTGTTTCTCTATATTATCTTTATATATCTATGTTAAGGTTAGAAAAAACAAAAAAATTCTTATTGGGATTACAGGTCCTGGATGTGTGGGAAAAAGCGTTGTTTTAAATTCTCAAGAAGTTCAAGATTTATTGGATAAATATGAATTTAAATTAATGGATGAAAGAGAATATTTAAACGAAAATGATGAACCAAACGAAAATAACGATTATTTAAATGCATTGAAGAATAAAAATAATTTCTTTAGGTCACAAAAATTATTTTTCACTAATCAAGCTAAATTTATTGAGGAAGCTCAATTGATTGATTCTAATGTATTTTTTGATCGGTACATGAGTGACAGTTTCTTATATGGCGATGTTTTGTGCCGAGAAAATATATTTACTCAAGAAGAAAAAAATAAGTGGCATAAATTAAGAAAAAAATACCAATATTTTTTATCTGTTAAACCTAAACTTGATTTATTAATTATATTTATGGCTCCACTCGAAAGAATAAATGAATGAAGATTAAAAAAATCTGCAAAAGATATTAGAAGAAAACTTGAACAAGATAATTACGATCTATATCAAAAATATTATCAAGAATATTTAACAAATAGCGATTGAAAAAATATAGCAAAAAAATCAGCCAAAAAAATTGTTTGAATAAATAATGATTCTGATATCGATTCAGTTAAAATGAAACTAATAAATGAAATAAAATGTGTTTTGGCAGTTAAA
Organism: Mycoplasma zalophidermidis; assembly: GCF_024742155.1. NCBI lineage: Bacteria > Bacillati > Mycoplasmatota > Mollicutes > Mycoplasmatales > Mycoplasmataceae > Mycoplasma > Mycoplasma zalophidermidis. Next base: position 276,555 of record NZ_JANSFS010000001.1, read on the forward strand.
AAATAGATTATATGCCACATTAATGTCTAAAACATACAATAACTAAGCCCTAAAATCGATTTTGTAACATATTTAAAAATGTTTAGATTAAATCTTATAATTTAAATACAAAGAGCTAAATCTTTGTCTAATATGTGTCTTATTTCAAAACACTAAAATGGCGAAGGCACAAAATGACATCTTGTTAAATGAAAGTAAGCATCTCTCTTTCTTTGTAAAGACACAATCTTTTAAACGGTTAACCATTTTAAGTTCTTGATTTCATGATATACGTTTATTCAGTGTTTCTAAACAGAGTTAGTTTTTTAAAAAAGAACGTATGTATGAACACTTATTAAACAACTTAATGAATGGCAGAGCAAATAATAATTGTTATGGATGGTGGTGGGAGATTTGTGTCTAAAAGCAACAAATAGGACTGATGAAATGGATATTGGTGGTCGCGAAATAAATAAAAACGAATTGTTAAAAATAATGAACAATCTCATTCTCAACAAAATGCATCAATATTTGGATTCAAAAATAGATAATCGAAACAAGTGAAATTTGATAAGGCTGATCAAGTTATTAACAATCATTTCAGCATTTTAAGAACAAATATTTCCAAAAATTCTACTATAATAAGTGGCGAATGATAAGTTAATAAAATAGTATTACAGAATGCTGCTGACTCATTCACTAACTAACAGGTTAATTGCTCTATTAAAGAGTATGTAAGATACGGTGGCCATTTTAAAGTATACGTCAGTGATATAAAGAAAATGTGGCATTACCTTTAAACGAGACTTAAAGAAACTTACATAAAAGTAAGCGAGAAACATTTATCTTTTTATCTTAATTAGTTTCAGTTTAGCCAAAACCACTAAGATGATGTGATATTTAAAGAAATTATCAATAGAATAGGAGAATGCAAATATGAAAAATTATGAAATAAACAAAAAAACTTTTCTTAAAAAAATGGCAGGAAATTCGCTTAAATATAAACGATATTTAGGTGCTCCTATCAAATATGCTGGTGGTAAAAGTTTGGCCGTAGGAACAATAATAGAATATCTGCCCACAAACATAAATAAAGTTATATCTCCTTTTATAGGCGGTGGTTCGGTTGAAATAGCGATAGCAACAGAAATAGGTATACCTGTAATTGGATATGATATTTTTGATATTTTGGTGAATTTCTGAAATGAATTTATTAATAATAAAGATAAATTAATATCGAACTTAAAAGACTTAACTCCTGATAAGGAATTTTATGCAAAAATAAGAGGCGAATTAAAATTAGTGTGAAAGAAGAAAAAAACATTGCCGAAGGACGAACTTGCGTGAAAATATTTCTTTAATCATAATTTATCATACGGGCCTGGTTTTTTGGGTTGAATGTCATCTAATTATTTGGATAAAAACAAATATGATAATATGATTAAAAAACTTTCTCTAAAAAAGAATCACAATATAGAAGTTTATTGCGATTCGTTTGAAAATGTTATTCCTAAACATAACCAAGACTTTATGTATTTAGACCCCCCCATATTATTTAGATGAGGGAACTTTATTTAAAGGCATTTATCCCATGAGAAATATACCTGTTCATCATAATGGTTTTAATCACAAATTATTAGCAGATTTATTGAAAAATCATAAAGGCGGATTTATTCTATCATATAATGATTGTAAGACAATAAGAGAACTCTATAAAGATTGCAAAATTGTTGAGGTTAGTTGACAATACACGATGGGTCAAGGCGAAACTAGAATTGGTAAAAATAGACAAGAAATTAACAATAGCCATATAAAACAATCGAGTGAAATTCTTATTATAAAAGAAAGGCAATAAATGAAAATAAATGAAGTAAAAACTGCTTTTAAAATAGCGGATGTAAAAATATTACGTCGAGATATTTTAGAATTTGAATATATTACTTATCCATGTTTAAAAGATGAATAGGGAAAAGTTCTAGATGAAAAATTTTTGTCCAAAAATGTTGGTAGGGTTTATATTTTTTCAGTAGACGGAATAATTAAGAAAATTGGAGGTTCTGAAAATGTAAAGGGAATGAAAGGGACCTTAGAAATTTATAAAAATGGCGGTTTAAATGGTCAGCCAAGTAGTCGTTCTATTGGTATTTGGTGACATTTATTTCATGAACTTGTAAATAATCGCAAAATAGAAGTACATATGATTTACCAAGATAATTTCCCGGGAAAAGTAAAAGGTCTTTTTGGATTATCAGAACAAAATGTATCAATATCATACAAACATATTGAAAATGCTTGTTTAGCTGATTATTATTCTGTCGAGAAAAGATACCCTGATTGAAATTATCAGGAAAACAACATACCTTGAGAGTCTGAAATCGATGCCATATTAACTATAACCAAAGAAAATAAAGGCAAAAAAGGTAAAGAAAAAAATTTGGATTTTGCAAAAACTTTAAAAGAAAAAGGTTTTGACACTAGAATAACTAGGAGTTCTGAAGATTATGATAAATCCGAAAATATTTAAATACCAAGAATCAGACCTCAAAATTCATTAACCTTTTAATAAAGTAATACATGACCTAGAAACTAAATAAAAAACAAAAGCAACCTTAACAGCTGCTTTTTTAGCTTTTGATTATTTGAGAGTTATGTTTCAAATAAATTTAGGAGATATACCAAAATTCTCTTTAAATTATAACTTCGCCTATAAATTAATTGTATATTTTGAATTGTTCGGTAAACGCGTTAATAATACGAGCTTTATGCTTAATGTAATATTAATTGACCTCCCTTTTTTATATTATAGCCCATTCAATAAAATTAATATAATTGCATTATTTGTAATTCAACCGCAAATAAAATTAATATTTCGATAATAAAAATGCTAAGAAAATTAACATTGTAAGGTGTTAATATTTTTTTACTCATCAGTAAAACTCATCATTCAAATTAGTGTTAAAAAGGAAAAGATAACCCGAAATTATAGTTATAAACTAGGTTTCTTAAATTGACTTACTTTTCTATTTTTAGCGAGCAAAAATTCTAATATCTAAAATAAAAAAAGACGGAAAAGTTATTTTTGTTTATGAATATGATTGGTGTTTTGGGATAAATAAAGGTTAATTCCAAAGAAGAAAATGAAGTATATTATTTAAATATCATCTATTCCTTATCTACTGAAAGTTTTTAATAAATAAATTTTATGGTCCCAAAAAATAATTAATAAGTCTTATTCCTAATTAGTTAAAACGATATATTTTTCAACTATTAAAAACAGAAGTATAATGACATATTTTGATAAAATTTATATACTATAAAAAATAAATTGGAAGCGTAAAATTTTAGTGTGTTAATTCAAGCGCAAGCGTCTTAAATATCTGGTTTAATTATACCTCATTTTATGATTCGTTAAATTTTTGAGCAATTTTTTTAATGAGCTCAAAATTTATCGTGGTGTCATTAATTTGAAAACAACAAAATAACCTGGTGTCAGGTTTTTGTTTTTCCTTTACGCGCGCACGCGCACCTTTTAAGGCAAGATAAGGTTGGCAACAAACTTCTAACCGAAGTGCCAATTTATCTTGCATATTACATAGTAATATGATTTTTTAAACATTTGGCACCCAACTGGCACCAGCATTTCATTTCTGGCACCGATTTGGCACCAATTAAGGTTTTTTGTTGTTTTATATAACTATGTTATATAGTTTTTAATAGACGCTGACACTGATTTGACACCACCATATAATTAGGCATAATTTTTCACCAAAAAATATTAATAAAATAATTTCATTTTTGGAATTATTTAATGTTTATGCACCAGAAAAATTTAGCCTATATCGTTAAAAATAGTCGCTATATTTCGCAATAAATTTTTATAAATAACTTTAGTTTTAATATGTTTTTTTGAAAACAATGCATTCGGTTTTTTGATATGTTTTTTGAATGAGTGATAAACAAAATGCTCGGTATAACTTTCATTCAAAACGATTTTTCCTTCGTTATTTCAAATGTTATTAATATGATTTTTAATATATTTGAATAGTAATTTTGCTTCTCTTATATATTTTTTATCAACCCTCAAATCAATTGCTTCATTTAGAAATGTTTGTTTTAAAGTTTCATAATTACGATAATTTAAAGCATATTTTTTATCAAAAATCGCCCCAAATAAATCAACTCATCGTGCTCCAAAAGTCGTGCTAAATCATGATTTATAAAGCTGTTTATTGTCCTTAGAATTGAATTTTCCAAACCCAAAAGTATCGTTTATTTTCTTTGCTAAATGAAAATAATCAAGGCTATATCTAACCTTGATTTTACTTGCAAAATCGCTCATTCAAATAGCACCATCTCCTTTTAAGACGGTTTTTTTACGACAGATATTTAATTTTTTAAACTCTTTATTAAAAAAATTTTCTAAATTTGTAAGTTCATTTTTTGATGATTTATCTTGTAAATTTTTAGTGAAAAAATAACATATTGCCGAGCTGTTTTGATAGTGTTTTTTAGCTGCATTTTTACTAAGAAAATTAGTGTGTAAAATTACCTCTCTAACCCTCATTTTAGGACGGTATTTTATACCTTGAAATCTAGTGAATAAATCATCAATTTCAACGTGAATTTTTTTCTGATTTCTAAGCTTAAATCTATTGGCATTTTCTAAATATTTTTTGTTGTTTTGAATATCGATTTGCTCGTCGATTTTGAATCGTTTTTTCATTTCATATAATAATTGTTTGGATGGCTTTAAAGGTATCAATTCAGACGGTAATGATTGATTATTTAAGTCGCTTATAATACAAAATTTAATTAAATCAAAATCATATTTAGAACGCTTTAAACGTTCTATTATTACATCATGATAATATGTTATTCGACGTTTTTTGCCCCTATTGTCTAAATATTCATACATCGTATAATTTAATTCGAAACTACCACCCATCGTAATTCATTTATGAGTTTTTTGTTTAGTTATTCTCCAGTCTGGATATTTTTCGAAACGTATTTTATTTCGAAATTCTTCTTCAGCAAAATTTAATTCTCTTGCTTTGTTAAAATAGTATTTTCTCAAATCTAGTTCATTACTAAATATATTAATTTCATAATTCATAATTCAATTATAAAAAAACATAGCCTCGCTATGTTCATATTAATATTACATCTTTAATTTCAATGTAAAAGTTTCTGCAGGAGGACTTGTTTCGGGTTTTGGATTATTCGGGAATTGAGCTTTTTTGTTGTCTTCGATATCTGGAGGTCAACTTGAACGAAATGTTTCTTTCATTGATATATCTACTCGTTCATATAAATTAGTTGTTGTATTTAGTTCAAAGTCAATATCCTTAAAATCGTTGATTTCGCCGGGAGCTAATGTTAACTTTTTGATTTCTCTAAGAGCTTCTATAGTTCTCTCAGGGTTAGATGTATTTATATCTTTGAGCTTTTGATTTGCATCAAAATAATTTTCATAATAATATCTTTGTGGAGTTGTAATATTTAGGTTATTTTTACTCAATGTTGATTCTAATTGGTTTTGAATTAAATTAGGAGTTGTGTATATTGGTAAATTTTTTCTTAAGTTTTTATCAATTTCAATAATATTTAATTCAGGTGGAATACTATTAATTCGTTTATTCAAATCATTCATAATTAAGCTCTGGTCAGAAGTGTTTAATGAATTTGTTTTTTTATACATTTTATGGTCAATATTTTTTTCTAATACATCTTTATCTATAATAAAAACATCTTTAGTCACGGCCACTTCAAGAATTTTATTTCAATAGCTTTCTGATTGATAACTAGAATTATCTATTAGTATATTTGATTTTTCCGTGGTTGGTGTTTTTGTTTGCAATCTTATACAATAATATTTATCTTTAGATTTTAATATAACAATAGGGTGAGCTTTAGGAGTTCCATTTTTCTTAAAATAATCTAAATTCAAATTAAAGATATTCTCAAGTTGAGGACTTTTAATTTTTAAAGGTGTTCATTTGTTAATTTCCATAAACAAATTATAAAACAAAAAAAGAAGCAAAAGCTTCTTTTTAAGACGAACGTCCATTCTAGTCTTTATCGTTAAGTCAGCTAGCCTTTAGTATGTAGTCCTGCTAGCCAGTTCGGTTTACTACATATTGTATCGGCCTAGAATAATGTAATTATTATAAACTACTTTTTCTTATTACCAAAGAATTTTTTTGTTTTTAGCGTTTTAATTTTCAAAGAAAAGCAAAATATTTTTTCTATTTAATTTTTTTATCAAAGTATCTCACTTTAATAAATCAGCCTAATGCTATACCAATTCCCAAAGTTATAAGGCTTAAAGGGGCTAAAATAGATATTAAAAGCTTCTTATTTTTTACTTTTTGCTTTTGGATATCATCATTATTATTTGGCAACTCAACAACAACATCATCTAAATCATCAATGACGGAGCTATTCAAGATA